>NZ_JBQEOE010000004.1:0-70383 GCF_052045105.1 Lysobacter sp. 22409
TGCAGCGGCGAAGACGGCTTGCTGTTCAAGCTGCGTACGCGCAGCTACAGCAAGCCGGTGACCGAGGGCACGACGGCGAAATCCTCGTCTGAAGCCCTGCAGCCGGACCGCCGCGTGTCGGTGGCGCTGGAGCAGCCGGGCAAGGCCGTGGCGATCGGCAAGTGGTCGGTCAGCCTGCCCAACGGCGGGGTGATCTGGGCGACCGAGGATCCCACCCTCGGCCGTCCGGAGATGAACATCAGCAGCACCAGCCTGGTGTCGTTCGACGGCACCAAGGTGCTCAAGCCGGTGCGCTTCTACGCGTACAACAACTACTCCTCGTTCATCCAGCGCGCCGAAGTGTTGATCTACCGCGCCAGCGACACCGACCTGGTCGATCCCTTGGCCAAGGTCGAATTGCCGGTGGGCGCGATCAGCGAAGCGGAATGGGACGGCACCCTGCCGGCCGGTTACGAAGCGCGTGCCGGCGACGAACTGCTGTACCTGGTGCGGGCCTACGGCGCCGACGGCAGCGTCGACGAGACCTATCCGCAACGCATGCAACTGGTGCGGCCGGAGGAAGCCGAACGCGGCCTGCAGACCATGCGCAACGCCATGGAACGCAAGCAGGGCACCTCGCTCGGCATCGAAGAGGCGCAACGCAACAGCCTGACCGAAGCCGTGTTCGGCAGCAGCACCCTGCGCCAGCAGAACATCGGCATCTACGGCTCGCGCATCCGCATCCAGGGCCGCAACATTCCCGAGAATTACTCGGTCACGATCAACGGGCGCAATTTCCCGGTCGATCTGGAACGCAAGCTGGTCGCCGAATACCTCGAGCCGATCGGCCGCCATGAGTACGACCTGCGTCTGAAGGGCGAGGGCGGCGAGATCAACCATAAGCTCGACATCGACGTCAGCGGCCGCTACATGTTCGCCGTCGCGATCGCCGATGTGACCGCGTCCAAGGGCAGCACCTCCGGTTCGATCGAACCGCTGGCCGGCGACGAGCATTTCGACAAGAGCTTCCTGCTCGAAGGCCGCCTGGGCTTCTATCTGAAGGGCAAGATCAAGGGCAAGTACCTGGTCACCGCCCAGGCCGACACGCGCGAGCGCGAAGTCAGCCAGTTGTTCAACGGCTTCTGGAAGGCCGACCCGCAGGACATCTTCCGCCGCCTGGATCCGGACCTGTATTACCCGGTCTACGGCGACGACTCGACCACCTACCGCGACGTCGACACCATGGGCCGGCTGTACGTTCGGGTCGACTGGGACAAGAGCCAGGCGCTGTGGGGCAACTTCGAGACCGGCATCACCGGCACCGAATACGGTCAGTACAGCCGCTCGCTGTACGGCGGTGCGCTCAACTGGCGCAGCCGCCGCAGCACCGTGCTCGGCGAGCCGGGCAGCGAACTGCGGGTGTTCGGTTCCGAGGCGCAGACCGCGCCCGGCCATAACGAGTTCATCGGCACCGGCGGCAGCCTGTACTACCTCAAGCACACCGACGTGCTGCCGGGCTCGGACAAGATCGTGCTGGAAGTCCGCGACGCCACCACCGGCCGGGTCGAGAACCGGGTCGACCTGGTGCGCGGCGCCGACTACGAGATCGACGAGATGCAGGGCCGCATCCTGCTGACGCGTCCGCTGGCGCAGGTGACCCGCGAGAACATCCCGACCCTGACCCGCGACACGCCCCTGGACGGTTTCACCCAGGTGCTGCTGGTCGATTACGAGTTCATCCCGAACGGCTTCGATGCCGACTCGGTCACCGCCGGTTTCCGCGGCAAGCACTGGTTCGGCGATCACGTCGCGCTCGGCGCGACCTATGTCGACGAGAACCGCGCCGGCGACGACTACACCCTGAAGGGCGCGGATCTGACCCTGCAGGCCGGTCGCGGCACTTACCTCAAGCTGGAGCAGAGCCAGACCGAGTCGACCAGTTCGCCGATCTTCTTCTCCGACAACGGCGGCCTGAGCTTCAACGAAATCAATTCCGGCCTCGACAACCGCAAGGGCACGGCGCGCTCGGTCGAAGCGCGCGCCAACTTCAAGGAACTGGGCTGGACCAAGCTGGACTGGTCGGCCGGCGCCTGGTGGCGTCGCGTCGATCCGGGCTTCTCGATCTCGCGTTACGACCTGGGCCAGGAGGTTCAGGAGCACGGGTTCGAGGTGCTGGGCCAGTTCAATCCGGCTTTCAACATCTACGGCCGCTACAGCCGCGCCGAACGCGGCAGCGAATCGCTGACCCAGGCGCAGTTGACCGGCGAATGGCGGATCAGCGACTCCACCACCTGGGCCGCGGAAATCCGTCGCGTCGAAGAAAATCGCGCCACCCTCGACGCCGCCGGCGTGTTGGGCGCCCTGCAGTACAAGCGCCGCTTCGGCAGCAGCTTCGATCTGTACGGCACCGCCCAGGTCACCCTGGACGACGACAACGGCCGTTACGCCGACAACGACGCCTTCACCCTGGGCGGCAAGTACGTGTTCGGCAATCTGTCGAGCGTCGGCGCCGAGCTGACCACCGGCGACCGCGGCGACGCGGCGCAGATCAATGCCGAGTACCGCATCCAGCCCGACCACACGGTCTACGGCAGCTATACCTACTCGACCGATCGCACCGACTTCGATCCGCTGTTCAACAACCGCCTCAACTCGGGTTGGACCCTCGGCCAGCGCTGGCGCCTGTCGAACCAGGTCAGCATGTACAACGAGAGCCAGTTCCTGAAGGCGCCGAACGAATCCGGCCTGGCCCATACCTACGGCATGGATTTCTATCCGAGCCAGGGCTGGAACCTCGGTTTCACCTTGCAGAGCGCCCGCCTGGACAAGGCGATCGGCGAAGTCGATCGTCGTGCGGTCAGCCTCAGCGGCGGCCACACCTCGGCGGCGACGCAGTGGCAGAGCAAGCTGGAATGGCGCGAGGACACCGGTGCGGAGCGTCGCGAGCAGTGGGTCACGACCAACAACCTCACCCACAAGATCAACGAAAGCTTCCGCATCGCCGCTCGCTTCAACTACTCCAAGACCACCGACCAGATCAACGCCGAGGCCGGCGCCAAGTTCATCGAAGGCAACGTCGGTTTCGCCTGGCGGCCGTGGAACAGCACCAAGTACGCGCTGCTCGGCAAGTACACGTATCTGTACGACGTGTCGGCACTGCCGCAGATCGGCGACAACGTGGCGTTCTACGATCAGCGCAGCCAGATCCTGTCGCTGGAAGGCATCTACAACCCGAACCACCACTGGGAGTTCGCCGGCAAGCTGGCGCGTCGCGAAGGCGAAGTGCGTTACGGCCGTCTGGAAGGCCAATGGGCCGATTCGGCGACGACCTTCGCTGCGGTGCAGGCGCGTTACGAGTTCGCCGAAACCTGGCATGCCCTGGCCGAGTATCGCTGGCTGGGCGTGAGGGACGGCGGCGATCGCCAGGGCTTCCTGATCGGTGTCGACCGCGACATCGGCCGCAATTTCCGCGTCGGCGTGGGCTACAACTTCACCGAGTTCAGCGACGACCTGACCAACTTCGATTACGACCACAAGGGGTGGTTCTTGAACATGGTCGGTACGTACTGATCGCAACCGGCTGTATCTCTTTTAGCCGCCTCCGGAGCTCAGGAGGCGGCCTTACGAAGGCGCGTCGACACGGCTTCCCCTGTCGTTCCAGGCATGACTTGGACGCGGAGCTCGAGAAGATCTCACGGCGCGCCATCGAACAGTGGCGCTGGCCTATTTGAGTGGACTCTTTGAGAGCTTGCTATGAAAGATGAATCGTCGGTGGAACAGAACGTCACCATACTGAATGACTTGGAGTGGCGCCGGATCAATGAGGCGCTTCCGTCGAACCTGGCCGCCAGGGCGAGAAACCAAAAGCAAAAATATCGCGGTTTCGTCGAAGCGGTGCTATGGGTGGCCTGCAACAAGGCCTTCTGGTCCGAGATTCCGGCGATGTACGGCGCTTGGCGGCCTATCTACGTGCGCTACATGCGTTGGTGCAAAGCTGGGGTATGGAAGGTAGTGGAAAAGTCGATCGGCCATGAAAAGGCGGTGGTGGCTCAGGCGCTGGGATCGCTCCTGGGGCAGCAGCAGTACTCCCAGCAGAAACGAAGCCTGCGCAGCGCCCGCGGCGTTTCCGAAAGGGTCGATTTCGACCGATAGGGGCGCGAAGATCGAATGCCATGGCCGATTGCGACTCGCTCAGAGCCGCTTCGAAGGTCCCGAATGCCGTCGCAACAGCCGGATGATCGAGTCGTAATCGGCGGACTCGATGGCAGAGCCTCATTGAAGCAGGTGGCCTAGCCCGTGCTTCTCGAGATAGCGAAACAGCTCGTCCTTCGATTTCAAGCCCAGCTTGCGCAGGGCGTTGTACTTGTGGGTCGTGACGGTCTTGTAGCTGCGATTGCTGTCCAGGGCGATCGCTTGAAGATTCTCGCCGCGAGCCAACGCCAGGACGACCGCTTGCTCTGAAGAGCTGAGTTGACGCCATGGGTGACTGTTCGCCGAGGCGATATCGATCGCAGGGTCGGTGTAGGTATTGCCGCGCATCACCGCCAGGACTGCCTCGACTATCGTGCTCGGGTGGCTCGACTTCGAAACGAAGGCGCGGGCTCCGGTTTCCAGCGTGGTCAGCGCAAGGGAGGGAAGTTCCGTCCCTGTGTAGATGATCACTTGAAGGCGAGGCTGTTTCTTCAGTACGGCGCGCAGGAGCGGCACGCTTTGGAGTTCTCCGGGCATGTGCAAGTCCATGACCAGATAATCGAAGCGGTCATCCTCGAGAGCCTGCAGTAGACGTTCCCCATCCGAAACCGAATCGATGCGGATACTGTCCGTATCCAAGGCGCTGCCCAGCATTTCGGAGAGCGCGGCGACGATGACCGGGTGATCGTCCGCGATGAGTACCCTGTCGGGGGGGCGCTGGGTACTCACCGGGGTAGCCTGGCGGCAGCCGGAACGTGGCTATCAATAAACACGGAACTTGTCTCCATTTTTCTTGTCACTCACCTCCGCCCTCGCGAGTCGGTGCTGTGCAGTCGGCCGGATGAACTTGTGAGCGTCGCCGATGTGCCGGCAATGAGCTCGGTTCCGACAGGATCGGCCCATCGGCAAGACGCTTCCAGTAAGTGGGCAATTCTACTAGCTGGACACCATGGCGACTGCCCCGTCGGATACTACCAATCGGCTATGCAGGCGGTCGTGCCAGGGAGCCGGGCGTTTCGTCGAGCCGGATGAGGGGGCATGTGCAGCGATTTGGCGGCCGGTGGTGCGTTCGACCTGAGTCCCGACTTCAGCCGGACGCGATGCTTGTGGGCAATAAGGAACTTGTAGCGGCGGTCGCTGATGGGCGCAATCGCATGAAGATGATCGCTACGTGTTAAAGCCAGCATCGCGTCACGTTATGGCGAAGTCGGCGGATGATCAGGACAGTTCTCCTCTGAGATGGCATCGATGGCAGGATCTGCACAAGGTGTATCGGGAGTAATCGCAGGTAGGCGATCGGCGTTGACGGATCGCGAAGCCTTCGAATGAACAGTTCTCCTTCGAATTCGGTGTTGTCGGCGCAGGGCAAGGAATAAGACCCGGGGGCATGTCGGCTGATCCAGGCGAGGTCGCCCTTCGCGCACGGCATCGCGAATGGGCCGGATTCTTCAGCCGGTTCTGCGTAGGCTCGGCAGGGATCGGATGGCCGATTCGACCGACCTGCGTCATCGGAAACGAAGTCGGGAAGGAACTCCGGCGATTCTTCTGTGCCGAGCGACGGTGCCTAAGACAATTCCCAATTTCCATGCATTGATGTCGAGCATAGTCTGATGAAGCGTACTCCGATAGCGAACTCAATATCGTGCGTTCACCGCGACCTCTCATGTGTGGGCAAACGATTATCGAGCGCAGGTCATGAGGTTGGGTGAAGAGAGCTACGAATTCCCTTCGCGGGGGGATGTCCTCGTCGACGTGGTGGGAATGACCGCATTCGTGGCCGTCGTAGGCGCGGGCAGCTTCACCCGAGCGGCCCAATCGCTGGGCGTGTCGAAATCCGTGATCAGCCGGCGCATAAGCGGCATAGAGAGCCGGATCGGTATGCGGCTGATAGATCGCAGCAGCGCGCGCGTCGGTCCTACCGAGGCCGGAGCGGCTTACTATCTCAAGTGCCAGAGTATTCTCGAAGCGATAGAAGAGGCCAATCACCAGATTGCGAGCTGGAACAGCGGCTTGCGAGGGACGATCGTAGTCTCCGTTTCTTCTTCGCTATGCGTGCCCGCGGTGACGCGGCCGATTGCGGAGTTCGCGCGCTCCTACGCCGATATCAAGCTGAAGATCGATATCGAAGAGCGAGATTCGTCGGTTCGAGAAGCCCGGTTCGACGTCGCGATTCGAAGCGGCAGGTCGGCGGACGCCAGTATGGCGGCGCGGGTGATCGGACATAGCGAAAACATGCTATGTGCCAGCCCGGACTATCTCGAGATGAACGGAACCCCGACATCCGCCGATATGTTGAAGGACCATGATGGGCTTGTACATGCGCGCGAGCACGGGCACGTCGGCGCGTACTGGCTATTGCGCGACGGCGCTCAGTTGCGCTCCTATCCGATCCGCGAGCGGATGCGAAGCGAATGCATACTCCACCTCATGGAGGCGGTGAAGGTCGGTCTCGGCATAGCGCAGTTGCCGGACTACCTGGTGGCAGATGCGTTGCGGAATGGAGAGCTAGTGGCTTTGCTTCCGCAATGCTCGCCTCCTGCAGACCCTATCTCGCTCGTCTATCCGGTCAGTCGCAAGGCCTCGCAGAAGGTGCGGCTCCTGGTCGAGTATCTTGCCGAACGAATGCTGGGTGCGCTGAGCCAGAAAACCGGCGCCGAAGCGATCGCCGAGGCCGGAAATCGTCGTGGTGCGCCGATGAGGCACGAGAAACAGACCTTCAGTTCGAATCGATAGGCGTATTTCATCATCGGCTCCATGAGGCCGACCACAGCTTGATTCTGCGATAAAAGCCGCGCGGGCCCAGCGCGGCGTTTCTTTTGTGCGATCGATAAGCGGCTAGGTTGCTCGCGATGAATGCAGTCGTTGCCGTGCGCGCAACGAGTGCCGAGGCAATCACTCTTATGAATTGAACCAATCGCGTAAATGTATTGGACGAGGGCGGTCGCCTAAGAAAGTCTATCTCCAGATCTTTCACTCAACGAGTAATCAGATGTACAAGCGAAGTTCGCTTTTCCTCATTGTCATCGCCCAACTCTTCATCGGTCAGGCGCTCGCTCAGTCCCCTCTGACCCAGGACAATGGCGCTCCGGTCGGCGACAACCAGAACTCCCAGACGGCCGGGCCGGATGGGCCAGTCTTGCTTCAAGACGCGCATCTGATTCAGAAGCTGCAGCGATTCGATCGCGAGCGAATTCCCGAGCGTGTCGTCCACGCCAGAGGCACCGGCGCCCACGGGCGGTTCGAAGTCACCGGCGACGTGAGCAAATACACCAAGGCCAAGGTGCTGCAGCCGGGTGCGGTTACTCCGGTATTCGTTCGATTTTCGACCGTGATTCACGGCAATCACTCGCCGGAAACTCTGCGCGATCCGCGCGGGTTCGCGACGAAGTTCTATACTAAAGAAGGCAACTGGGATTTGGTTGGGAACAATCTTCCGGTGTTCTTCATCCGCGATGCGATCAAGTTCCCGGACATGGTGCATTCGCTGAAGCCGAGTCCGGACACCAATCTGCAGGATCCGAACCGCTTCTTCGATTTCTTCTCGCACGTTCCCGAGGCCACGCATATGCTGACCCGGGCCTATTCCGACTACGGAACCCCGCGCAGTTATCGCGAGATGGACGGCAGCAGCGTCCACGCCTACAAGCTGGTCAATGAACGTGGCGAGTACGTCTATGCCAAGTTGCGTTGGGATAGCCGTCAAGGCGAGCACAATCTGACGGCGAAACAGGCGGAGCAAGTTCAGGGCCGGGACTTCAATCACGCCACCAACGATCTGATCTCGTCTATCAAGCGCGGCGACCATCCGCGCTGGGATCTGTACATGCAGATCCTCACGCCCGGTCAACTGGACGATTTCGACTTCGATCCGCTCGACCCGACCAAGGTCTGGTCCGGAGTGCCCGAGGTCAAGGTCGGAACCATGGTTCTGGACCGGAACCCGGCGAATATCTTTCAGGAGACAGAGCAGTCGGCGTTTGCTCCGTCCAACCTGGTTCCAGGCATCGAGCCGTCCGAAGATCGATTGCTCCAGGGGCGCTTGTTCGCCTATGCCGATACTCAGTTGTATCGCGTCGGGACCAACGTGGCTCAGTTGCCGATCAACGCTCCGAAGTTGCAGATCAACAGCAACAACCAAGACGGCGAATCGAATGCCGGGGCGCGCACCGGAAGCGTGAACTACGAGCCCTCGCGCCTGGCGCCGAAACCGCAGGACAGCAAGCACAAGTACAGCGAGCTGCCGCTGTCCGGGACTACACAGCAGAAGCGGATCGCGAAGACGCTCAATTTTCGCCAGGCAGGCGAGTTCTATCGGTCGCTATCCGCGACGGACAGGAACAACTTGATCGCCAATCTGTCCGGGGATCTGGGGCGTGTAAGCGACGATGTCGCGCGCTACACGATGCTCTCGTACTTCTACAAGGCCGACGCAGGCTACGGCCAAGGTCTCGCCAAAGCGTTGAAGGCCGATGTCGCCCGCGTGAAGTCCCTCGCAGACGCCTTGAGTGAATAAGGCCTGGTCTTCAGTGGAGTGCGCTATGCAGCGATTTGTATGGGTAATGACTCTTGTACTGGCTCTGCCGGCGGCCGCTCTGGCAGAGGAACCCGCCGGCACGGCGAGGAAATCCAGGCAGGAACTCGCGGAGTATCTGTTCGAAGCGGCACGAATCGGAGACGCCGATCTGATTCGTAGCCTCGCGAAGAGCGGCGTCGATCTCGATGCTCGGAACGCAAAGGGGTTTACGCCCCTGATCCTGGCGACCTACCACGGACGGGACGCCGCGGTTCAAGCGCTGTTGCAAGCTGGCGCTTCCCCCAACGTGGCCGATGGCGAGCGCGGAAACACCGCGTTGATGGGGGCTCTGTTCAGGGGCGTGGACGATGCGGTCCGGCGGTTGTTGGACGATCCTCGCACCGAGGTCAATCAACGCAATAGCGCAGGTCAGACTGCGGCAATGTATGCCGCACTGTTCTCGCGCGACCAATGGCTGGACGCCTTGGCTAAGCGGGGCGCGGATTTCGGTTTGCGGGACGACGCCGGCGCCGATGCGGAGCAATTGGCGCGTCGGCAAGGCAAGGACGAGCTTGCCGAACGTTTATCCGGCTTGGTCAAGGACGGTCGATCGGCAGAGGCGCCTGCGCATAGGTGATCGACATCTTCCGCTGCCCGCTGCCCGCAGGGGGAAGCCGACACTGAGTTCGATGTTCGTATGACGGATAAGAAACGTGCCCGGAGCGGCGCACCTGAGAAAAGGGGCGCCGCAACACCGGGTTCCGACGGCCGCGAAAGTATCGAGTCGTTTCTCGCTCGGGGCGGAGTCAACGACAAGCTTGCCCCTGGAGAGTTCGGCCAATCGGCCAGGACGGGGCGTGCGGGCAGAGCCGGGGCTTCGTAGCCGCTATTGCTGCCGATGGCCACTGCGGCACCGAAGGAATGCCGCTGGGCAGCAACAGCACAGGCTCGTATGTCGCGGCGTGCGGCGACTCGGATCGGTTCAGTCCCTCGGATCTCGGAAGACGGGGGCTGCGCTGCAGCGAAAGGACGAAAAGTAAGTGTAAGGAATAGTGGGTTCTCGGTGTTTCCAACACCGCCCGATGCGAGCGAGAAATTAGACATGACAGAACTGAAGTGCGCCATCTCCTTGTTGATCGCTTTGATTGCGGTGCCGGCTCAGGCCGAGCGGAAGAGCGCTGTGCGTTTGGCCGAACCGGGCGTGCTTTGCGATCGCTACGTATGCGCGAACAAAAAGGGGCTTTCGCGGGTGCTGACCGAGAAGCATAACGGCATGAGAACGGCAATGAATGCATTCGCCGATAAGGACATGGATACGTCCGAGTTCACTTTCGCTAACGGAATATTCTGCGATGCGAAAGAGAAGTCGTGCCATAGGGATCGCTACTACGGGCCGAACGGGCAACGCAGCGCGGTATCCGTGGAATACACGGAACTCCTGTTCGGGAAAAAATAACTTGTCGAGGCTATGACAATGAGCAGAATCAAGGCAATAACGCGTAGATATGTACGCATCGGCATGGCCTTTGCAGTAGGCCTGGCGATCTCCGGGTGCGGCAATGCCGAGAGGCCATCGCTGTCGGGTGCTGGAGAAGAGGATCAGGTGCTGGCCACGGTAGCGCTGCAGCCCGCCTCGGGGAGTAGCGTCAAGGGGCATCTTTCGGTTTCTCCCAATGGACAGACGATGGCCGTGGCCGGAACCGTCACCGGCTTGACGGCCAGTGGGGTGCATGCGATCCACATCCATGAGAAAGGCGACTGCAGCGCGGCCAATGCCAGCAGCGCCGGGGATCACTTCAACCCATACGGGCATCGGCATGGCAGCGTAAAAAATGGCGAACACCATGTGGGCGACATGGAGAATATCGTCGCCAACGCCCAGGGAGAGGCCATCGTCAAGGCAATCGTGCATGGGGCCAGTCTCGGCGGCGGTGGTCCGAACGACATCGGCGGGCGAGCTTTGGTCATCCACGCGATGCCGGACGACTACGCCAGCCAGCCGAGCGGCAAAGCCGGCAAGCGGATAGCTTGCGGAGTGCTGGAGGTGGCGCAGATCGGGGCCGGGAATTCGGCGTCGGGCTGACGGGCGCCGAGAGAGGCCAGCTCTCGCGCGCGACGACCTGAGCGCCGCCGCACGATTGCATAGATCGCGCCGATTGCAACGGCCGCGGAGCCGCGGCTTCATCGGGTCTCGTGACCCACCGCGCCGCTAACGATTACGCGGGCATGCCACCGCTTGCCTGCCGAACAGACCGAGTAAGGAGCGCCCATGGAAGCGCTCGCATGACGATCCAGTCGAATTCTCTGTGTTCCCAGTCACCCCCCGAATGAGCGACTCCTCAATGAATACCGTTCTAATTACTTCGCTGGTCGCCGCCGCGATGGTGCTCTTGCCCGCATCGATGCCTGTGGGGGCCCGCGCACCGATGGAATCGGCTTGTGTCCAGGTTACCGAGCCCCAGGTCGCGGCTTTGTTCAACCGCTGGAACGATTCGCTGCGCACGGGCGATCCGGACAAGGTTCTTGCCAACTATGCCGAGGACGGCGTGCTGTTGGCGACGCTGTCGAACGAACCGCGTACCAGCCGCGCCGCCATGCGCGACTACTTCGTCAAGTTCCTGAAATCCAAGCCGCAAGGATCGATCGACAAGCGCGTCATCAAGATCGGCTGCAACGTGGTCCAGGACCTGGGCACCTACGCGTTCAAGTTCGCCGACGGAAAAACCGTGCATGCCCGCTATACCTATGTGTACGAGTGGCGCAACGGCAAGTGGCTGATCGCGCACCATCATTCTTCGGCCATGCCGGAGCCGATGGCGGGCGCGGACGGTGCTAAACCGCGTCGATGATCGCGGTTGTCGGCGACGCCTGCGAGCCTCGCGATGAGCGCTTCATTCTTCGCTGGCTTCGCGCGAGTCACCGCAGATCCGGCGCGATGGAGCAAGCGCTCGGTATGCCGTCGTCGGTCCATCGAAACAACGGCCGCGTTGCTGTCGGGTTCGCATATGCGGTGGGCCACACTGGTAGAGGCATGGCGGCGACTGGATCTCGGAGATGTAGCTCGACTCCCTTCCGGTTCGTCCGATGCAATGCGTATTCGCATGAGCGTAATAACGCCTTCGCGCACGATCGTTTCGTCGCTTTATGTGATTCGTTGGCTTGAGAATATTGATGAACTAAGAATATTCCTAAGTCTAAGAATGTTCTTAGGGATAAGAATATTCCTATGTCTGGGAATGTTTCCGTGCCGAGGAGCGATGCTGAAAATAAGAGTATTCCCAATATTTTTCTCCGTGGCTGCGTGCCTAAATGCTTCCAGGCCATGGAGTCGCATCCGCATCTTGTGGGTGTTGGGGCAAGTCCCGGCAAAGTCATCGGTTCGATGACGGACCCCTCGATCGAGCTTCCAGTGGCTACAAGCCGGCAGTGATTGATAGCTGCCTCTGATGACGCACCGGCCGCGTCTGCTGTATGCCCGATCGGTATGGATGGCAGTCCGTGACGCCGGAACTGGTAAAGGGAGTTTTACGATGTTGCAGCGTTCAAAGAAGAAAGTCGGCTTTGCCGCGGTAGGCGCGGCACTGCTAAGTTTCGTTCTGGTCGGTGTATCCAGTGAGGGCGACGGAAGCTCTGTCTCCGGAGTCCGCGAAGGGGCGGCCGGTCCTGTCGCTGCCGCGGATGCTTGGCTGACGAAGCTGCTCGGCGCGGAAAAATCGGTTCCTTCCAAGGCGCAGAGTGCGAGCTACGCACTTATCAGCCCCGATGGCGCTCCATTGCAAGCGCGCAATTTGTATGCGGCGAATGGACAGGGCAGTGAGTACCCTCGCTCGGGGTACTCGCATCATCCTGCGGGCATGCGCTCTCGTCCAGGTCCTGCGGCCTCGATGAGCGAAGCGATGTTCGGCGGCGCCCATGTTCAGGGTCAGCCGCTGGAACCGGCCATGGTGCCGCCGAGTCGCGACCCGCAAGCCTATCGGGTCAAGATCGGCGAGGAACAGGAAGCGATAGAAGAGTTCGATCGCAAGCGTCCGTCCCAGAAAGCACAGGCGAAGCGTGCAAGAGAAGGGGCGGGTGCGCTGCACGGGGCCGCGGGAAGCAGCCCGCAGCAGGGGGCCGCCGGACATACAGGCTGCGCATTCGCCGATGCGGTCGGCGCGGATCTGCTGGACAAGCTGAAGCATGCTGACACGGCTTGCGCGAATTCCCAGTTCAATCTCTCCAGGGACGACGCGCTGCGGACCTTCACTAACGAGAAGATGGTCACCGTCGCCGATGAAATCGCCCGGTTAGCCCAGACCTACGACGGCGACAACGACCAGGACATCCTGCAGTTGATCCTCTTCGTCCGAGCCGGATATTACAACCAGTTCAAGTACCGGGATCAGGGCCTTGGGGCGTTCAATGCGGCGGTCGGCCAGTCCGTGCGCGCTGGGCTCGATGCGTTCTTCAATAACAACGTGACCATGGCTTTAGAGAACGATGCGCACGGCGAAGTCCTTGCGGAAGCCGTGATCCTGATCGACTCTGCTCGCGAGAACACCCGGTTTCTTTCCAAGATCCGTACCTTGCTCGGCAACTACGACGCCGCTTACGACAATATGTATTTCATGGAGCGGGCGATCAACAACTGCTTCCATGTCCTGTTCAACCAGGGGGTCGAACTGCCCGACTTTACGAGTCAGGTCGCCGCCACGCTGGCCGATACGCTCTCGGGCTTCATCCGCAGCAATATCGGCAAGCTCGGCGGCGGAAAAGAGTATCTTGTGCTCAACGCAGCGCGCGAACTCTCCCGCCAGATGCGGTATTCGGCAACCATCAAAAACTACGCCAGCACCAAAGTCGACGAACTGGCGGACCTGACGGCATTCAACAACTCGACCGCGCCGCTACGCACTATATTCGGGCAGTACGTCGAAACTTACGATCGCGAGAACTGCCAAAGATACGGCCTGTGTAACTACAAGGAGGAGCTGCGTGCGGCCGTCCTGCCGGTCCAACATGCCTGCAGCCCGACCATCAGCATTCGCGCGCAGAGCATCTCGGCCGAGGAGCTCCGCAAGGCCTGCGATTCCGTCGCCGGCGAGCAGGCCTACTTCCACCGAGTCCTGGCCACCGGCAACCAGGCCGTCCCAAACGACAACAACACCTCGTTGGAAATGGTGATCTTCGATAGTTCGTCCGACTACGGTAGATACTCCAGCGCGATCTACGGAAACGATTCCAACAACGGCGGCATCTATCTCGAGGGCAATCCCGCGGTAGTCGGCAATCAGCCCCGCTTCATCGCCTACGAGGCCGAGTGGATCCGTCCGACGTTCCAGATCTGGAACCTGGAACACGAGTTCGTGCACTACCTCGACGGCCGCTACAACCTGTACGGCGACTTCATGGCGGGCTTCAGCCAAGGAACCGTTTGGTGGACGGAAGGGCTGGCGGAATACATTTCCTGGTCCTACCTGAATCAGGACAATGCCCGTGCTCGCGAACAAGCCGCGCGCAAGCCCTGGACGCTGAGCCAGTTGTTCAGGACCGAGTACGGCGACCAGTCGCGGGTCTATCAGGGCGGCTACTTGGCCGTGCGCTACATGTTCGAGAAGCGCGCCAGCGATGTGAACACGATCCTGTCCTACCTGCGGCCAGGGAACTACGCCGAGTACAAGAACCGCATCGCGGCCATCGGTACGAGCTACGACACGGATTTCAGCAACTGGCTGACCTGCGTTGCCGACGGTACGGCCTGCCAGCAGGTTCCGGAGTGCACCGCGACGGACACGCGTCAGCTCGACAGAAACTGCGCACGGAGCAACATCTCGCAAACGCGCGGCAATCACGCTCACTTCTACATCCTGGTTCCGGCCGGAACCGCCAGCATGCGGGTCACCGCAACGGGCGGAAACGGTAATGCCGACCTGTTCGTCAATACCTTGGGCGGCTCTGATCCCTGGGCATACAAGACCCGCCACAACTATTGGTCGATGAATGCGGGTAACGAAGAGTCGATCGTGGTGAACAACCCGCCGGGCGGTCAGTACGTCTACATCAGCCTCTATGGGGAGCAGGACTTCAGCGGTGTGCGTTTGACTGTCACCTATTGATCGTAAGGGCACGAAAGAAGGGGCGGGCCGTGGCCCGCCCCTTCTTTGTTGCGGAGAAATAGCGAGAAATACCTGCCGACCAGTACGGTGCCAAGAGCATTCCGTATGCCGGGGTCGCCACATCCTCGGTATGCGTGTACGAGTGGCGCCATGGCAACCGCCGCCGGGGCATTACATGCTGTTCGCGATCAGCCAGCCAGGACGGCGTGTATTCGGAAGGGTCCGTGGTGGGGGTGGACGTTTAACCAGCCGGGCACCGGCACCTCGACGAATGAGCAGGTCGTGGGCCGGTGCTTGAGCGATCTATTATCCTCCTCGCCCGACGATTGGATCAGTGGGGGGGGCTTTTAAACTGGCATGGAGCCAGGTATCGGATAAGAACTACTCTGCCGCCGCGCGATTTCGATACGCCTGTACGCGCTCCAAAGTGCGTTGCATTTCGAGCAGCGCGTAATCGGCCCGAGCGTGGAACTCGGTGACGGTGCCCGAATGCTGTTCCAGCGCTTCCAAAGCCGAGGCCGCCGTATCCTCGCCGAGTTGCCGGTATCCCGACTTCAGCTTGTGCGCGAGTTTGCGCAGGGTGTCGCGATCGTCGCTATCGCGGGCGCGGTGCCAGTGCTCGAGATCCGCCAGCGTGCTGTCGGCGAAAACCCCGAGGAGGCGCTGGAGCTTCGCCTCGTCGTTGCCGACGAGCTGTGCGAGTGCGGCGAAGTCCGCCCCGGTCGTGGCCGGTCGGGATGGTTCATCCGCCGGTAGGGGCGGCACGACTTTGGGCAGCATGCGTTCGAGTATCCGTTTCAGGTCCGGCATCTGCAGCGGTTTGGCGAGGTAGGCATTCATGCCCAGGGCCAGACAGCGTTCGCCCTCGCCCAGCAGGGCGTTCGCGGTGATCGCAACGATGTTCAAAGGCGGGCGTCCGCCGGTGGCTTCGGCGCGGCGAATGCGTTCGGTCAGGGCATAGCCGTCCAGGCGCGGCATGTGGCAGTCGGTCAGCAACAGGCGATAACGCTCGGGCTGGGCCTGCAGGAGTTCCCAGGCCTGTTCGCCGTCGATCGCCACATCGCAGCCATAGCCGAGGCGCTGCAGCTGACGGGTGATCACGTCGCGGTTGGTGGCATTGTCCTCGGCAAGGAGGATCTGCGCTTCGGCGTGGTCGCTGCCGGGTATTGCCATGTCCGCGCTGGGCTCGGCCGCGACGGCAGGCACGATCGGGCTGGCCAGACCCAGCGCCTCCTGCATGCCGCGCAACAACGCGCCGCTGGTCAGCGGACTGCCGGCAACCACGGTAATCCCGGGCTCGTCGATGGGTGTCTTTCGTTGGAAATCGGCCCGCACCACGATGAGCGGCAGGCGCGCCGCCGAGGACTGCTGACGCAGCGGGCGCAGCAGCGTGTCGAGGTCTTCGGCGTAGCCTTTGTCGAGCAGGATCAGGCGACGTCGAGAGGGTTCGTCCCCGGCGGTCTCGGCCAGATCGATCCGGCCAAGCAGCTCGCCGAGCGAACCGATGACGTCGATCCGCACGCCGATATCGGCGCACAGATTTGCCAGCAACATGGCTCGCTCGGCCGATTCGCATAGCGCGAGCGCATGTACATCAGGCAACACGTGTTCCTTGGCTTCGAGGTGCGCCATCGCTTCCATCGGAATGATGGCGCTGAAACGGCTGCCCGACGCGACCGCGCTGTCGCATTCGATCCTGCCGCCCATCAGGGTCGCCAGGTGTTGCACGATCGTCAGGCCCAGGCCGGTGCCGCCGAAGTGGCGGGTCGTGCTTGCGTCGGCTTGCTGGAAGGGCTGGAACAAACTGTCCAGCGTGCGGCGGTCCATGCCGATACCGGTGTCGATGATGTCGAAGCGGATCAGGTAGTGCCCACCGTTTCCGTTGCCGGCGTGCGAGGCGCTCACATACACCCGCACGCCTCCCGTCTCGGTGAACTTGACCGCGTTGCCGATCAAGTTGGTGAGGATTTGACGGACGCGTACGCGGTCGCCAAGCACTCGGCGCGGCACGTCCGCGGCGACGAACACATCGAGATCGGTGCCTTTCTGGGCGGCCTGGCCGCGCAGCGATTCGGCCACCGATTCGGTCAGGCGGCGCAACGACAACGGAGTGTAATCGAGCTTGAGTTTGTCGGCTTCGATCTTCGAAAAGTCGAGGATGTCGTTGATGATGGTCAGCAGCACATAGGCGGAATCCTTGCAGACCCCAAGCAACTGCTGTTGCTCCTGGTTCAACGGGGTTTCGAACAACAGCTCGACCATGCCGATCACGCCGTTAATGGGCGTGCGGATCTCGTGGCTCATCATCGCCAGGAAGCGGCCCTTCGCCTCGGTCGCGAGTTGGGCGTCGTGCCTGGACTGCTCCAGCTCGATCAGCTCGCGCTTTCGTTGTGTCGCGTCGCGGTTCACGCCGATCACATACGCGGATTTCCCGGGCCGCCGGTACGGGACGGCATGGCCTTCTATCCAGCGCCATTGGTGCTCGTCATCGGTATCGGCCAGACGGAATTCGAAAGCGACGGGGGCATCGTCGCGCAATGCGCCGGCGATGACATCGCGGACGTGGTTCAAATCGTCCGGATGTAAGCGCGCAAGCACGGTCTCGGCGGATTGGGCGCCGGCCGGGACGCCCAGGATCTTCGACGCGTGCACATCGAGCTCGGCGTCGTCCGTGGTTACGTCCCAGGCCCAGGTCCCAAAACCGGCTGCATGCAGGGCGACGGACAGGCGAGCGTTGCTTTCCTTGAGCTGCTCGCGCAAGGCGCGGTGCCGCCAAGCGACGAACGCACGCCCGATGCCGACCAGCAATGCGATGGCCGCGATGGAATAGAGCAGGTAGGCCCAGGCCGTGCGCCAAAGCGGCGGCGTGATTTCGATCGGCAGCGAGAGTTCGGGGCGACCCCAGCGGCCGTCTCGTTGCAACTGGCGGATTTGCAGCGAATAGTGGCCCGGCGGCAGCCGGTAAAAGCTGACCCTGAGGTCGCTGGGCATGTCGTGCCAGCCGTCTTCGAGGCCGTCGAGGCGATAAGACAGGCGACGCGCGTCGCCCAGCACCGCGATGCGGAAGGCCACGTGGCTGTCGCTGTACTGGGCCTTGATCGGCGACAAGCCCTTGCCCTGAAGGTTGATGGTGGAACGCCCGCCGACCTCGTAGCTGCTCAGCACGACCGGCACCGGGGCCGCAAGGCGTATCGTCTGCGGATCGATCCGCCACAGGCCCGTCCAGGTGCCCAGGTACAGGCTCCCATCCACGCTGCGCAGCATCGCCTTGGGATAGATGTCGCTGTCGGGAATGCCGTCCGCGGGCAGGTAACTTTGAAACCGATCGGTCTTCGGGTCCCAGCGCGCGATGCCGCGATAGGTGCCGACCCATAGCCCGCCTTGAGCGTCGTTGGCGACCGCCGAGGCGGTGATGTCGGGCAGCCCTTCGGCGAGGCCGTAACGCTTGAACGCCGGGCGACCGTCGGGGCCGGTGATCAGCCGATTCAGGCCCGCGCGAGTCGCGACCCACAAGCGGCCGTCCTTGTCGGTGTAGGCCTGCACCACATCGTTGTCCGACAGCGTGCTGGGATCGTTGGGCTTGTGCTCGAAGCGGCGCATCCGACCCGTATCGGGCTGGAAGTTGACCAGGCCGTTGACGGTGCCGAGCCAGAGCGACCCGTTCGGCCCTCCGGAAACGTCGTTGACGATGTAGAACCGGTCGCCTCCGACACTGCGCAGCTCTTGCGCTTCGCGATCGAGCAGCGCGAGCCCGCGCAGATGCGAAACCCAGACACGTTTGCGGTCGTCGATATAGATGCCGCTGATGAATAAATGCCGGTTTTCCCTGCCCTTGAGGAAGTAGCGGCTGGTGGATCCATCGGGGCGCCAATGGAGCAAGCCTTCGCGAAGGCTGCTGATCCACAAGCCGCCTTCGTTGTCGCCGATGATGGCGCGCGACCGCTCCGGCAACGGGGTCGAAGCCGTCAGCGGCCGTTGCTCTCCGGTTTGCCGGTCTACCTCGACGATGCCTCCCGGGCAAAGCCCCATGACCAATCTGCGCCGGTCGATCTCGCCCAGCGAGCAGATCTTCAGACCGCCCTTGATGCGGTAGTGGGCGGGGGGCGTCTGGCTCAGACGCAGGCGCGCCAGCCCGGCGCCGCCCATCGCCACCCACAGGTTGTTGCTTCGATCCAGGGTGATTCCGGTGATCGAGCCCGGACGCAGACTGCGCAGGTCGTTCGGGTCGTGGCGCGCGACCGACAGGGTGCCTCGCGCCGGATCGTACCGATACAGTCCGCTGTCGTAGCCGCCGAACCAGAGTGCGCCGTCGTTCGCGCGGACCAGCCCCGTGGTGAGGGACATCGGCACCGGCATCTGCACGAACTGCGCCGAGCCCGATGCCCAGTGGATGCGCCAGATACCGCGGTCGACCGCGACCCACAGGCCGTCCGCGTCGGCGGTCATCGCATTGACCGGGCCCTGAAACTGTTCGGGCAGCGCGAGCGACTGCGCGATCTTCGAAGGGGCCGCGGTATCGATCGCGATCGCGCGCTCGGGGTAGATCACGAACACTCGCGATCGGTCGGGATTGAGCGCCATCGCCAAGCCGGGTGGCCCGACGCGCGTGGCGACGCCGGTCCGCTCCACGCGCACCACTCCGTCCGGGTTGAGGTACCAGAATCGGCCTTGCGCGTCGGCTTCCAGCCATTCGATGTCGTTCAGCCGGGCGCCGCGCACGGCGAGCTTGGTCAGCTTGCCGGTGCTCGCATCGAGAACCTGCAGCGTGGTGTTGGGCGCAACGATCCACACCGCGTCCCTGGAGGGCGCCAGCAGGTAGTTGAAGCGACTCTCGAGAGTGTCCGGACGAGTGGGGTCGCGATCGAGATCGAAGAAGGTGTGACCGTCGAAGCGATGAATGCCGCGATCGCCTCCGAGCCAGATGAAGCCGTGCGGATCGCTGCGTATGTCGAACAGCTGCGTGCTCTGCAGGCCGTGGGTACGGTCGAAGTACTCGAATTCCGGCTCGCCGGCCGACACCATCCTGACCGGAGGGAGCTGTGCGCCGTTCGATGCCAGGCCCAGGCCGGGCATTGCCCCTGCCATGCACAGCGCGATGATCGGACCGAGCAGGAACCGTCGCATTCAACCTTCCAAGGCAACGCGGGCGACCCGCTCCACGTCGTCTGTTCGCTAGTTCGAGTGAGCCATCCCGGGCTCGCATCGCCGTCGCCAGATTGCGGGGTGGTTCGAGCCGATGTCAAGGTTAAAAGCACGAACAGGCCTTGATTTCAAGGCGTTTTCTGGTTGTTCGTCGCGACTCGGGAAGCTGCCTGCGGTGGCGTTGGATCGAAGCGGCGCCATGCGGATGGTCGGCGAGACCAGACGGCTAGTCGCCCGGGCCGGTGCGGCACAGGCAATCCGGCCGATGAGGGGCTGATGGAGAGGGTGCGCAGGTTTCGAGGCCGATCGGGATCAAGGCTGCGACCTGTCCATGCGCCGCGAGATCCTCGGTGTTCGCCTGTTCGGAACCACGAGGGGGCATGGAACAGCCGATACGGTCGCATGCGAGCTTTGCGAGCGCATATCGTGAATTCCGCGAACGCGCATTTGCCTTGCAAATGCGTCGAATGGCACGAAAGGCGCCGCTCGTCGGAAACTTCATGCGGGCCTTATGAGCTGTCGGGTCGTGAAGCGTCGCTCGGTCGGCCGCGTACGGTTTGAAGGGCGGCGCAACGTGCAATCGCGCCTTGGCATTACTCGGGTCAGCCATCTCGCTTTGGCCATTGCCGGAGTTGGTGGTGCGAGCGCTTGCATCGGATAGCGATGGCAGGCCGGTCCATCGGCATCTTCTCTATGCCCTGCGCGCGAAACGCGAAGCGAAGTCTTCGCCATCGAGTCCCGCACAGCCCGGGCTGTGCGGAAGACTTCACCAGCGGCCGGCTGAACCGGCCGCGTCGAGATCGGCGGCCTTCGTGTACTCGCTAAGTCCGGAAGTACACGAAGGCGGCATGGCGCCGGTTACCAGATCTTGATGCGCTCGGCCGGCGCCAGGTACAGCTGCTCGCCCGGCTTTGCGCCCCAGGCGTCGTACCACGCGTCGATATTGCGCACGGTCTGTGCGCGCTGTGCCGCCGGCGCGTGGCCGTCGGTGAGCAGGCGCTGGCGCAACGCGGCGTCGCGGATCTTGCCGCGCCAGGTCTGGGCGTAGGCGAGGAAGAAGCGCTGGTCGCCGCTCAGGCCGTCGATCACCGGCGCGGGCTTGTCGCCGAGCGATTTGCGGTAGGCCATGTAGGCGATGGTCAGGCCCGACACGTCGGCGATGTTTTCGCCGGAGGTCTGCTTGCCGTTGACGTGTAGGCCGGGCAGCGGCTCATAGGCGCTGTACTGGGCGGCAAGCTTCTTGGTCGCTTCCTGGAAATGTTGCGTGTCCGACGGGGTCCACCAGTTGGCCAGGCGGCCCTGGGCGTCGAATTCCGCGCCGGTGTCGTCGAAGCCGTGGCTGATCTCGTGGCCGATGACCGCGCCGATCGAGCCGTAGTTCGCGGCCGGGTCGGCCTCGGGATCGAAGAACGGCTTGTCGAGGATCGCCGCGGGGAAGTTCATCGCGTTCTGCAGCGGCAACTGCACTGCGTTGACCGTCTGCGGCGTCATCCACCATTCGCCGCTGTCGACCGGTTGGCCGAGCTTGCCGAGTTGGTGCCGGTACTCGTGCAGCTCCGCGCGCAGGCGGTTGCCCAGGGCATCGTCGGCGCGGACCTCGAGCTTGGCGTAGTCGCGCCAGCGCTCCGGGTAGCCGACGCTGACGCGCATCGACTTCGCCTTCTCGCGGGCCTTGGCCTTGGTCTGCGGCGTCATCCAGGCGAGCGAGTCCACCCGTTCGTCGAATGCGGCGAGGATGTTGTTCACCATTTCCTCGACCTTCGCCTTCGACGAGGCCGGGAAGTATTTCTCGGCGTACAGCTTGCCTACCGCGTCGCCGAGCGAGTGGCTGGTCGCGTCGAGCGCGCGCTTGCCGCGCGCGCGCGCCTGCGGCGTGCCCGCGAGGGTGGTGCCGTGGAAGCCGAAGGCGAGGTCGATGTAAGCCTTGGGCAGCTCGCCGGGGCCGCGCAGGGCCTCGTTCCAGGCGGCATGATTCAGGGCGTGGAAAGCGAGGTAGTCCTTCCATGCCGGCAAGGGTTCGCTGCCCACCAGGGCGGCGATGCCGGCGATCGCGCCCGGCTGCCAGACCACGATCTTCGGCTGCGCATCCAAGCCGGCCGCGGCGAAGAACGCGTTCCAGTCCATGCCCGGGGCGCGTTGTGCGAAGGCCACGGTTTCCCAGGGATTATTGGCCTTGTGCACGTTCTGCGAATCGATCAGCGGCGCATGCGCCTTCGCGATCTTGGTTTCCAGTGCGAGGATCGACTTCGCCTTGGTCTCGGCATCGGCGATGCCCGCCTGCTTCAGCAGCGCGGCCACGTAGGTTTCGTAGGCCTTGCGTGCGTCTGCCATCTCTTTGTCGGCGGACAGGTAATACTCGCGGTCGGGCATGCCCAGGCCGCCCTGCATCAGGGTGGCGACATAAGCCCGCTCCTGCAGGCCCTGGGCGACGAACACGCCGAACAGATTGGCGGTGTGGAAGTTGGTGGCGTTGAGCGGGTCGGTATCGGCGCGCACGCTGGCGCCGAGCACGCGCGACAGGTCGCCGCGCGAGGCGATCGCCTCTACCGCATCCAACTGCGGCTGCAGCGCCTGCAGGCCGCGCTTCTCGATGCCGGCTTCGTCCAGATAGGCGGCGTGGAAATCGGCGATGCGGCGCGCGTCGCTGCCGGGTGCCGGTTTGGCGGCGGCCAGTTCTGCGATCAGCGCGGCGTTGCGTCGTTCGGCGGTCTCCAGCAGCACGGTGAACGCGCCGTAGTTGGAGCGGTCCGCGGGGATCTCGAAGGTCTTGCGCCAACCGCCGTTGGCGAACGCGTCGAAGTCGTCGCCCGGCTTCACCGCCTTGTCCAGGCCGGTCAGGTCGATGCCGGATTTCGCCGCCGCGGCCGCGGCCGCGGTCTTCGCTTGGGTGGAGGTAGAAGCGGTGTCGGTCGGGGCCGGCTTGCACGCGGTGAGGCTGGCGGCCAGTGCGAGGGTCAATCCGAGGCACAGAACGTTCGGTCGGTAGGGCATCGTCGTTTTCCGGGGCGGAAGCTTGGAGGGATGGCCGACGTCATCGCCGAAACCCTAGTCGCCGCTCGCGGGGCGGCAGGTTCCGGCCGGCGATCGGCTGACGGTCGGCCGGCGATCCGGGATCGACGGCCGGCGGCCTTCGAATAGCGGCCCATTGTGCTTCAGCTTGTCCTCGGCTTGGAAGTGCGCGGATATTCATAACCGAGCGGAAGCCTCTGATGAGGTTCCACCCGAGCGCGCAAGCGCCGCATCCGGGCGATGAGCCCGTATGCCGGAATGCGCGAGCCGGCTTCGTCGCCCGACTTGCGCAGCGATCTATGAGCCTCGTCGAGTGCGGGCGGATCAGCCCGATTCAGGCCACGCCTCGACTACCATCGGGCATTCGGCGCAGAGCTCAGGTCTTCGTATAGCCCAAGCACGTCGTTGTCATCCACGCCCGGATCGCCGATGGCGTACAGCGATCCGAAAACCGCCTCGTAGGTGGCGCTGCGATAGAGCAGGCACAGGTCGGCGGCCGAAACGCCGGCCGCCAGCGCCCGCTCGATGGCCGGGCCGACCTCGCCGAAGCTGCTATCGGGGCGACGCCTGCAGTTGGCGATGATGGTGTCGAGCCTGGAGGGATCTCCCCGCGGATTGATGATCTCCCGCCAAAGATGCTCGATCAGTTCTTCTCTCGTAGGCATGGGGAACTCCCGTCCGCGATCGGCCCAGGATGAATCATGGATGGGAGGGCGCACAGGACGCCCTCCTGCTATGTGCGAGCTCAGGGTGCGAACTCACGACCGAGTTGATTGAGCCGCTGCGTTGAAGCTCGCGAGCGCGTCCACTACGGCGAGTGCATCAGCGGCGGCCAGGCGGTGTCGCTGCCGACGCCGCGCTGGTTCCATCAGCACGATTGCGTAGCCGCGGAAGTTCGGCGACTACGGCTGTCATGGCGCCGTTCTTCGGATTGCCTGCCCGAAGAGGCGGTGCTGCACTACGACGCTGGCCTCAAGCCTTCGCTTCGACGTAGCGCCCGAAGTTGTCGAGGATGGCCTGCCAGCCGGCGCGTTGCATCTCGGCCGGGTTTTCCGACTCCGCATCGAAGGTGGACTTCACCCGGACGCCGTCGGGGCCGTCGATGAATTCGGATTGGACTTCGCGCCCGTCGTCCATGCGATAGGCGATGGTCCGGTAAGGCTCGATACGGGTGTAGGTGCCCTCGAAGTCGAAGCCGAAACTACCGTCCTTGGCTTCCATGCGCGACAGGAATCGACCGCCTTCGCGCAGGTCGACGGTGCTGCGCGTGGTGTGCCAGTCCTCCTGGGCGGTATTCCACTGTTTGATGTCTTCGGGGGTGTTCCAGGCGGTCCAGACCTGGTCCAGCTTTGCGTTCACGAGGGTCTCGATGGTGATCTTCATTGCATTCTCCTTTGATGCCCGGGGTGGGCTTTCATTACTACGTCGAACAGGGAGGGGTCAAAACGACACGCGCCCGAAAATTTTTTCCGGTCTCGATGAGGCGAGCCCCGACCCGTCGTCCCAGGGGTGAGCCCCTGTCGGCTTGATGTCCCGAGGCGCCGGATGGTTTATCCCGATGCAGGCCGCTTCCGGTTCGGTTCCACTCGGCCATCGACGGGTATCCGCCGGGGCAACGGCGGACGTCGGCCTGACTTGGATCGGGTGCTGCCATGCCTCGCTGGTCGTGGGCGGGCGGATACCATCCCGATCTCAGTCGAGTAGCATGGGCGCAACTACTCATTCGAGCCGAAGCCGCTTGCTGTCTCGGCTTAATTACGGAACTGGCGAGCATGGAAAGCGTTTGGCGCCCGGCAATGTGGGTCTTGGCCAGCATGCTGCTGGCGGGCTGCACCGATGAGGTAATGGATGCCGGTTACCCGGCGACCTCGGATGCGGTAGCGAGCGGTGCGGTAAGAAGGGGCTGGGTTCCTGCGTGGGTGCCGGCCTCGGCCAGGAACCTCCAGGAAGTCCATGACGTGGACACCAACCAAAGCGCGCTTTCGTTCACCCTGGAACGCTCCGGGTGGCGACCGCCCGCGCCGTGTCGACCTGCGGAAGGTGGCGAGTTTTCGGAGCCCGCGTTCGATCGTTCCTGGATTCCCTCCGGGCAGGACCTCACCGCCGCCTATGACTTTTACGGCTGTCCGTCTGGCCATGATGAGCCCATGCTGGAGGCCGTGGCCGTGCAAAGGGAAGGGACGCATGTGCTGCACTGGCGCGTGTTTTCCCGTTAGCGACTCATCCAAGCCGATGCCGCCTCGCGGCTCGGCTTAACACCGGCATCAGCCTGCAGGAGAGCATCATGCGCAGCTTGTGTCTCACCATATTCTTATGCCTTGTCGCCGCTTCGGCGCCCGCACAGGCGCGCGAGCCGATCGTTGGCCTGCCCTGCGAAGGCTGCGATGCGGTCTTCGACGGTTTGCCCGACCAGTTCGGTTCACGCGCTCGTATCGCGCCGATTTCGGAACCGGGCCAGCCGATGCTGGTCACCGGACGCGTGCTCGATCAAGGGGGCAAGCCGCAGCCTGGCGTCATTGTTTACGCCTACCAGACCAACAGCGGCGGGATCTACCCGGAGCCATCGGGCGCTCGCGCATCGCATCGGCATGGTGCGCTCCGTGCCTGGGTATCGAGCGACGCGCAAGGCCGCTACGCATTCGACACCATCCGTCCCGGCAGTTATCCAAGCAGGGACACTCCGCAGCATATCCATATGCATGTGCTCGAGCGTGGCTGCGCCACCTACTACATCGATGACATCATGTTTCTGGACGATCCGCTTCTGGCCAAGGCGGAGGTCGCCGGCCGGCCCAAGCGCGGCGGAGCCGGCATCGGCGCGCCGCTGCGCCACAAAGGCGTCTGGCACATCACGCGCGATATCCATCTGGGCCAGAATATTCCGGGTTACCGGTCGTGTCGCAGCGGCCGTGAGGCCTGACAATCCATTCAAGCCGAAGCGCGTCCCGGCTCGACCTGACTCAGGTGTTCCGAGTCAGGCGGCCTGAGTCGGGCGCTGGTTGGAACGCTAACTTTCAAGGATGACTCGTATGCAAGTGCCGTACTTGATTGCAGCAATTCTTGCCGCGGTAACCGGCGCGGTGCACTCGGTGCTGGGCGAGATTCTCATGTTTCGACATCTCCGCGACGGCACTTTGGTACCGGCACTGCCTGCGCCACCGCTACGTGTGCGCAATGTCCGAATCATCTGGGCCACGTGGCACCTCGCCACCTTGTTCGGCTGGGCGTTCGCGGGCGTTCTGTTGCAGTTGGCGCTCGGTCATCCCATGTCCGCGCAGCTCGCCATCAGCGCGATCGTGTTCGCCTATCTCGGCGGAGCGGTCCTGGTGCTGGTCGGCACGAAAGGGCGGCATCCCGGCTGGGTGGCGCTTGCGGCTGTGGCGGCATTGACGGCCGCAGGTTCCGCCTGAGCATCGATGGCTCCTCCCGCAGGCGCCCTGATCGATCGTGGGCTCCGCCAGCGGCATAGATTCGTCGATGTGCTTGCGATGCCAGGGGCCAGGCACTCGATCGCGCTGGCGCATTGCTCACGGGCAGGCGAAGGCCACGCTGTGGACGAGTTGTTGCGTTGGGTCGGGTTCGATCTGCAAAAAGCAGGCATCCTCGTCGACGCCATAGTGCCAGGTGCCTTTGTCGTCGCCTTCGTAGATTTCGCCCTCGCCCCAACGTTTGCGCGCTTCCGCCAGTGGCTGGCCCGGGCACAAGCCCGAAGGCGTGCAATAGTCCGGCGATGTGGATTCCAGCATGAGAACTCGACCGGGTTCGATCATCTCGATACGCAAGCCACGATAGATCAGTTGATAATCATGATCGCCGGAGGCGCCTATCGTGCTCTGGGGCTTGCCGAGCTTTTTGCGGACCAGGGCCAGAGAATCGCCCAGCTTCAAACCGGCCAAGCTCAGCTCGCCACGGGATGGCGCGGCGGGCGGTGCGCCGCAGGCGGGGCCGGCGAACAGCAACGACATCAGAACGATGGCGCGCCAGTTATGAATCTGCATGGTGTCTCCAGGTCGCGGGTTCATGATCGCCCTTGCTTCGGCGTGCGGCTCATTGAAACCGGCCTAGCCGAACCCCGCTCGCAACGTTGAGCGCGTTGCACCCATCCTCGCCGAAGGCTATCCGATTTGCACGCCGGCCCAGGGCGTTTGTTCCAAGGAGCGATGCGCGGTCTCTCGCCATCCGATGCGGAAGTTCGTGCCCGCGCTGGCGTCCTGGCTGTCGTCGAGGCGCTTGCGGTCCGGGGGCTATCTTGGGGAGGCGGCGTTACGAGGCGTCATCTCCATGGCGGCACCAAGGAACTTCGCGGCTCTACAGCACGGCCGCAGTATGTTTCAGAAAAGAATCGTCGGATTTGTAGTTGCGAATTCGCGATGCCGGACACGGCCCGCCGCGGCCCTCGCTGTATCTTGCCCCTGCGGCAATCTGTCGCAAGCCAAGGAGAGGATGACGATGCGCAACATCAAGTTGATCGTGTTGGGAGCCCTGTTGGCGGTCTCCGCCGGTACCGGCGCGGCAACCGCTTCCGCCGGCTGTTACTGCTCCGTCGTCTACTACGACGCAGCCGGTACCGTCGTCGGCATACGGCAGCCGGCCGGATGCGGCGATCCGGGCTGGGGCATCATGACGATCCGATCGAAGGCCTACGCTGGCTGCATCATGTAGCGCGTAACGCTCGCGATACTGCGAAGCCGCCCAGCGCTTCCGGGCGGCTTCGCATCCCTTGAGTCGAGCGCTCGCCGCTGTGCATCAAGTCGTCGCGGGCGAGTCGTCGAAGTCCGTCTTTGACGGAGAAGCAGGTTGTCCGGCGCGGCCGGATCATCCGCTATGCCGGCCCTGATGCACCGGCCTGCGTTTTGCGCTGTTCCTGTTGAGGCTTGGGAAACATTGCCGGCAGGGCGCCGCGCTCACTTCGCATCCGGTCCTGAGCGGACGACTTGTCGGCTCGGCCCAATAACGTCGGCCACGGACTGAAAAAACGGGACCCGTGCAGGGCCCCGCCTGGAATCGCATCGTACGTAGGCGGCTGCGAATCCCTACATCTCCACGATCGGTCCACCCGGATCCGGTGCCGGTGGGCAACCCCGGTCAGGGCTGCACAGTCCGATCAAACGCCATGCGGCGCCGCGGCACTGATACAGCGAGCCGGGATCGTACGGATGATCGTACGCCACCTGGAATAACTCGCCCTCCCGTTCCACGGTGCAGGCGTAGGTCGGTTCCGCTGCCACGGGCGCAGCCGAGCCGATCAGTCCTGCGAAGAGAGCGAGCGCGGCTCCTTTGGCAATCCATCCCTTCATGCGGTGTTCCTCCATTGAAAGCCGCCTCGCTTGATTCCTCTCTGGGTTTGGGCGGTGACTGTAAGCACGGCCCATCGCGATGACGCGAGCTCCCCGGAAGCGGCGGCGGCCTCCGGAATTCCCTGGAAACGACGCTAGCACAGGGCGTTTCGCCAGTCGGTGCGCAGATGCCGGTACCGGCGAGTTCGAGCAGATCGGCCGTGCTGTCGCCTGGGGGCGCTTGAACGACGTTGCGGGCCGCCGGGCCCTTGGGGCGGGCGGTGGATGCGCTCGGTTGCTGCGCGTCCGATCCGCAAGCATTCGCGGGAGCGAACAGGCGATCGCGTTGCGCTACCCGACCACGCATGCGGTCCGGCGCGGGTGCTGGAGCGGGATGCGACTGTCGGCATGCAGCGACGATGCGGGTGCCGCGGCCGCGTGCTGTTTCGCGATGCGATGTCGGCGACCGCCCGCATCGAGCTCTGCTGGCCGAGGCCTTAGCGCATCAGCCGCAATGGACATCGTCGGCCGATAGCGCGGTTGCCGGTCTATCGAGCCGGGCCGGGTGTCGGTGGGGATGGCCGTGGCGGACCCGGCGGCAGCGGCACAAAGCATGCAGATAGGGACGGGCTGATCCGGCCTGCGGAGAGGCCCATGGACGCTGTATCACGCGCTCTGCCGCCCAGCATCAGGGTGTGCCAGGAAGGGCAATTAGTGACCAAGAATGAGGCCAAAAAGGTCACCTTTGCGGACTGTTAATGGAATTTAGCTAAATTTTGGAGAACTTAGCCGAATTTGCCATTACTTAGGCGCTGCCGACGACTGGCATGATTTTTGTGACGCAAGTCACATAAACTAGATTTGTCGTCCGCCGCCCCCCTCCGGCCGGACGTGACCCAGTTCTCCGCGATTACGGATGGCTGGGCGATGCAGTTTTGCTTTGCGACCTGAGCAAGGTCTGCGGGCACAAGTCTGAACGGGCAGGAAGCCCCGATAGCTTTAGGGGGAGGCTATGTCGACCATCCAGTCCGAGATCCTGCGTTGCCGATTCGTAATGCGGCTGACGCTGTCTACGCGATCCAGCTCGTTAAGCCCAAGTGTCGCGACGGTGGGCCGCAGGACGCAACCTGCCGGTTCGCACGACGTTGCCGTGGCGCATCGCACACGGCGCGCGTTCCCTTTACCGCCCTGGGCGGCCGGATTGGCGCTGATACTGGGCGCAGGCCAGGCATTGGCGGCCACGTATACGGTCACGATGCCGTCCACCGATATCGCCGGCGCGTGCACGGCCGTAGTGGCGGGCGCATCCACCTGCACCTCGCTGCGCGCCGCCATCACCGCAGCGAACCTGACCACGACGGTGGACGACACCATAGCGTTCAGCGCAGGCGGCAGCATCGCCATTGCCTCGGCGCTACCGCTCATCACCGATACCACCACGGTCAATGGCAGCGGCATCACCTTGAACGGCGGTGGCGGGGCGTATTCGGCCATCCAGTTCAGCGGTGCCGGTGCGATCAACAGCCAACTGCAAAGCATCTCGATCGCGAACTTCAATCAGTCGGCAGTCACGATCGGCAATGCGCCTAACGTCGTGTTGAACAACAACACGATCAGCATGCCCAGCGACAGTTCCGATGCCATTCGCTGCTTCAACAGCGACAACTGCAGCATCACCGGCAATAACATCAGCAACGGCTTCTATGGCATCAGCGTGTTCAACGGCACCGCGATCGCCGGCTACAACGCCACGGTCACCGGCAACATCATCACCGGCACGAACTACGGCGTCGGCGTGGCCAGCGTAGGCAACGTTACCGTCGGCAACAATACGATCACTAGCACCAATTTCGCCGGCATCCGCCTGGTGCCGCAGTTCAACCTCAGCAATACCGACAACAACAGCATCACCAACAACAGCCTGACCGGAGGCGCCGGCGCAGGCATCGTGTTCCAGGGGTTCGGCGGGATGGTCGGGCTGAGCACCCTCAGCAACAACCTGATCCAGGGCAACACGATCACCGGCAACAGCGGAGCAGGCATCAGCTTCCAGAGTTCGCCTGGGGTGCTGGCCATCGATGCCAATACCATCACCGGCAACACCGTCACCGGCAACGGCGGCGACGGTGTCGAGATCTCCGGCGCCAATGCCGCCAACAATGCGATCTACGCCAACCTCAATATTTCCGCCAATGCCGGCCTGGGCATCGACCTCAATGCCGACGGCGTGACCTTGAACGATGCGGGCGACGGCGACGCCGGCCCCAACGGCCTGCAGAACTTCCCGGTGGTGACCAGCATTGCCGGCAATACGGTCGGCTTCACCCTCGACACCAGCGCCAATGCGAGCGGCTATCGCATCGATTTCTACAACAATCCCGGCGGCCTGGACCCGACCGGTTACGGCGAAGGCCAGATCTGGCTGGGCAGTTGCATCGTCGCCAGCCCCAGCGCCGTTACCCCAAGCACCTGCACGATCGCCGGGGTCAGCACCACCACCTTGCGCATGACGGCGACACGATGCCTGACCGGGGCCTGCACCTCGGGCGCGACCTCCGAGTTCAACACCATCGTCCCCACGGTGACGCTGACCAAGGGCCTGAGCGGCAATCGCCTGAGCGACAGCGACCAATTCACGGTGCAGATCAAGAACGGTGCGAGCGTACTCACGACCCCGGGCAACGATACCTCCGCGGGCAACGGCAGCTCGGTGACCGCCGGTTCCGGCACCACCGGGGCCACCGCGGTCGCCATAGGCACCGCCTACACCCTGACCGAAATCGCTGCCGGCACGGCCAACCTGGCCGACTACGCACAAAGCATCGCCTGCACCAACGCCAACACCGGCTCGACCACGACGCTGCCGAGCGGCAGCACCCAGCCGTTTACGGTCAACCCGACCAGCGCCGCCGACAACATCAGCTGCACGCTGACCAATGCGTCTCTTTCGAGGGTGACGGTGACGAAGGTGTCCAACGGCGGCACCGGCACGTTCGCGTTCTCGGGCAGCAACGGAGTGGCGAACCACAGCATCGTCACTGCCAGTCCAGGCTTGGGCGTGGCCGGCGCGACGCAGACGCTGACCACGGCCGGCGCCGCGACGACGATCACCGAGGCCGCGCCGCCGGCCGGGTTCGTACTGAGCGCGATCAGTTGCACGGGTTTGGGGGCGGGCGGCACGGCGACGCCCACCATCAATGGCGCCTCGGGCGGCAATATCGTGCTCGATGCGGCGGCGACCGCGGCGGGCAGCAACATCGCTTGCACCTTCACCAACACCAAGCTGGCGACCTTGCGCATCCAGAAGACCCGCATAGGCACCGTCGGCGGCCCGGTTGTCTTCAATTTCAGCGGCGACGGCCCCGGCACCGGCCTGCCCAACGACGACAGTTTCTTCTTCAGCCTCAGCACCACCAGCAGCCAGACCCACGACTACGGCACCGTCAACAGCACGCCCTCGCCGGGCACCAGCGCGCTGAACAATTTGGTGCCAGGCACCTACACCGTCGGCGAGAGCTTTACCGACGGCAACAACAACGACTTCGAATTGACCAACGTCAGTTGCATCAACCAGGCCGGCGGGATCACCGGCAGCACCGTCACGCCGACTTACGGGGCCAACGGCGGCAGTGCCGCGATCAACCTGGTGGGCGGCGCGAACTACTTGTGCACCTTCATCAACACCCGCGATCCGCACATCGTGCTGACCAAGGAAGTGCAGGGCGCCGGCGCGACCTTCGGCTACAGCATCACCGCGACCGGCAACGGTTCGATCACGCCGGCCGCTCCGGCCCTGTCGCCGGTCAGCAACAGCACGGCCTCGGTCGATGTGGATGTTTCGGTGCAGAACAACAACTCGCGCGACGTGACGATCACCGAGAACGCACCGCCGGCCGGGTACGTGCTGGTCAGCGTGTCCTGCACCAAGATCAGGACCGCCGCCAACGGGACGATGACGTCCACCACCTACACCGGCAATACCGCGACCCGCGCGGTCACGATCCTGGACTTCACCCCGGACGACACCGGCTCGTGCAACTTCGTCAATGCCCAGCAATCGACCGTGACGATCCGCAAGTTGAGCATCGGCGGCACCGGTACGTTCGCGTTCACCGGCGGCACCAATGGCCTGCCCGCCAGCTTGAGCCTGAACACCGCTACCGCGAATCCGCAGGCCTCGGCCGTATTCGCGCTGGCCACGCCCGGCCAGCCGGCGAGCCTGACCGAAACCGTGCCGGCGGGTTGGACCCTGACAGGCGTCGCCTGCGTGGATGCCAGCAACAACGGCGTGCCCGTCACGCTGACCGGCAGCACCTTGACCATTCCAGGCGGCTCGACGGGAGGCGGCGAAGCCCTGACCTGCACCTTCAGCAACAGCAAGGCGCCCCGCCTGCGCCTGCAGAAACAGTTACCGCTGGGCCGTTTTACGAGCACCGACCAGTTCACTCTGAACATCGGCAGCAGCGCCGTCACCACCACCGGCACGACCAACGCACCGACCGAAACGGCGACGGTGGACCCGGCCGCGATCGGCACCAGTTACACGTTCGCGGAAGCCGCGGCCGCAGGCGCGGACCTGGCGAACTACGCCGTTACCTACGCCTGCAGCAACGCGCTCGGCGGAGGGCAGGCACCGAGCGGCAGCGTCGGCAGTTTCAGCCTGACCCCGGTCGCCGGCGACGACCTGCTGTGCACCTTCGTCAACACCCGCAATCCGATCGCCGACCTGAGCATCACCAAGACCAATACGCCGGGTTCGGGGCCGAGCGACCTGGCCAACGACAGCCTGAGCCGGGGTGCGAGCACCACCTACACGATCGTGGTCACCAACAACGGCCCGGATGGCGTCACCGGGGCGAACCTGCGGGACCTGGCTTCGGATCGCAGCAATCTGGATTGCACCGCGCCCGCGACGTGCAGCGGCACGGCCTGTCCCTCGGGAACGCTTACGCCGGCGCAACTGGATGCCGGTGTCGTGCTGGGCGCGATGGCGATGGGAAGTACGGTAACGGTTGCGCTGACCTGTGTCGTGCAATGAGAGCGGCCGGCCACTGGCCGCTCTCTACCCGATGCTCCGGGCCTCCGACCCCCGGAACTGCACGATGTCCGCGTGCTTCCGGGGAGTGTCGACTCGATGCGGCAGCGAGCGGAGCTGAGACTTCTACGGAACCTTCCGGCCGATAGCCCAGGCCGGAAGGTCGAACCTGCTGGAGCCGTCATCCATTCGGCTCTACCGGCCGGCGAAGATCGAATCGGCAATGAAGACAGAAATCGGTTCGATAGTCGGTGTACGCACGGTCGTCGGACGGATTGTCCGCCACCCACTGATGCGGGATCTTCGCGCAGGACGGGCAACGGAACTGATCGGCTTTGTCGAGCCGCTTGACCGTGCGCACTGCCAAGACGATCAGGATGAGGACGGAAGCGGCTATCGTAGCGACGGCGACCGTGGTCGAGTGCGCAAGGGAGCCGAGGAGCCCGAAGGCGATGGCGCCATAGGAAAACAGCAGGGTGGTATCGGAGGGCGCCCTCAGTCGGTTGTACTCGTCTAACGTCATGCTTCTAAGGCCCCGTTCCTTCGCTATCTGAGGGCTAAACGATAGCAGTGTCAGTGCCTCCCGGCCGGTGGTCGGTGCGAGGGCTTCATACTGCATCGGCCGAGCCTTCGCCGCTTCGCATTCCCGGCTCGGGTCGGAGTTGCTAGCGGCTCCCGACTTCACTGCTTGAATAACAACAGAGGAAAGCCATGCGTTACTTGATGTATGCGGCAGTACTGGTGTTGCTTGCTGTCGGCGATGCGAAGGCGGAGCCGGTGGCAACCGACATCGTCATTCGGGCGAAGGCCCGGGACGGAAAGTTCATCGGCTCGTCGATCGGAGGCGCCTGGGTTCGCATCAAGGACGCGGACAGCGACAAAGTGCTGGCGGAAGGCTTGACCGAAGGCGGCACCGGCGACACCGAAGCCATCATGAGTACGCCCCGAACGCGTTACGGCGCGATAGCGGGGAACGCCGCCGCATTCAAGGCCAGGCTGTTACTCGACAGGCCGGTGTTTGCGACCGTGGAAGTGCTGGCGCCTTACATCAAGAAGCAGGCCAGGACCGTATCGCAGACGCAACTCTGGCTCGTCCCCGGAAAGCCCATCGCGGGCGACGGCTTGATCGTCGAGGTGCCGGGCATGATCGTCGACATACTGAGCCCGGGCACCCACCTGTACACGCCGCTCAGCCAGGCGCCCTACGAGCTCAAGGCGAACGTGGTCATGATGTGCGGCTGCATCCTCACCGAAGGCGGCACCTGGGACGGCAAGAGCATGGACGTGGCTGCGATCGTCGAGAAGGATGGCCATCCCTATAAAACGATACCGCTGCAGATGCAGGCGACGATGAACACCTTCCGGGCGTTGTTGAAGCCCGATGCCCCCGGCAACTATCGCATCACGGTGTATGCCTACGACCCCAAGACCGGTAACACGGGTGTCGATCAAACCAGCTTCGTGGTAACGAAATAAGCGGAGTCGGCCTCCGCTCGCTAGCGACTCATCCCGTGCCGCGCGATAGACCCAGTCGCGCCATCGCGGCGCGTGGGTATGGCAAACTCGGTCGGCTATGGCGCCGGTCGCCTTCGAGCGACGACCGTACGGCAAGCGACATCGGTTGCGGGTAACGCCGCGGATTGCGAGAGAGCTGGATGGGTATGGAGCGACACGCAAGGGATGGCTGGAGGGGCAAGGTCCTGATGGGAGCCTTGGTAGCGCTCGTGGTCGGGGGAGCGGCCTGGTGGGGATTGGGGCGCGACCGGCGGACGGACGACGAGCATCGCTCGGCCTCGCAAGCGACCCCGGCCGATGCGCCGGGACGGAACTCCGTGCCGGCCGCGGCGCCGCTGCCCCAAGGCTCGTTTCTGGATACCCACAAAGAACTCGAAGTCCGCGCGCGCGCAGGAGACGTGCGGGCCGCCTATCGCCTGGGCCAGGTCATCAGCCGATGTCGTGAGTACCAGTCGATTCCCGGTGGCGCATTTACCGAGATGCTGGCGCAAGCGATCGCCAAGGCCGGCAGCAGCATGCGCTGGGGCGGACGCAGAATGGACGATCCGGACGTGCTGGATGCGTTGCTGTACGGCAAAGACAGAATGGACGCGATCTGCGGCGATGTAGGGGACTTGCCGGCCTCGATAAGCAAGGGCGATGCGCGCGCCTGGTTCGAACTGGCCGCGGAAGGCGGCCATACGAAAGCGATGGTCGATTATGCCGCTTTCGCGTTCGAGGAATTCCCCTCCGAGGCGGACCTGCTGGACAACGCCGCGGAGGTGGTCGCACGGCGCGAGCGGGCCCGTGGATACCTGCGCCGAGCGTTCGAGGCGGGCGAGCCCGAGGCGCTGTTGGCATTGGCCGCGTCCCATGGGCATAACGCGTATCTGGGCCGCAACATGACCGACGCGCTCGCTTACTGGAAAGCGTATCGACGGACGGGCGAAGGCAGCCAGCTGCCACAAGGGCTTGCGAAGATGATGGAAGCGCAATTGCTGGAGCACGCGAACCCCCAGCAGATACGCGATTCCGAGCGACGCTCGCTCGAAATCCAGCAGGCATTTCAGCAAAGGAGGGCACCGCGATGAAACGAGGGGTCGGGTTGGGAGTGTTGGCATTGGCCCTGGGCGGGCTGGCCGCGTGGTTTTATATGAGCCGAGCCACGTCAACGCAGGGCGGCGTTACAGCGCAGGTCGTGATCGCCGAAGCGAAAACTTCCGAGAAGCGCGCAGCGCCGACTGGGCAAGATGCCGCCGCCGTGCTTCGGCAACGCCTGTCGCAATTTCCGCAAGAGTCGGCCGCTGATCGCGCCGCCAGCAAGCGCTTCCTCGAGCAGATGTGGAGCAAGAATCCATCCGGTAAGTGGTGGCTCCCTCCGCTCGACGAAGTCTATGCCGAACTGCGCGCGGCAGCGGAACGAGGCGACGTCCAAGCCGCCTATATTTTGGGAAACCGATCGGACCAGTGCCGCAAGACGGTGATGGACGGCACGCCGGACAAACTGCTGGCCCGGCTGGAAGATGAGATGGAGTCCTCGGGGGCCGCCGAATATGCACAAGCGCGCATGACGACCGTCCACGATCGGTTCACCAGGGAACTCGAGCAGTACGAGTCCTGTTCGCGGGTGGGCCAGGCCGCCCTGGACGAATCGTTGCTGTGGTTGGAGCGGGCAGGTCGGGGCGACGCCAAGGACGCGAGGCTCGCCTATGTGGCCACCTGGTCCGAACAAGCGGGTCGCGACCGCGGTGGATTGATCGCCGACATCGAGCGCGCGGCGCAGCAGCGGACCTTGGCGCACGAGTGGCTGGCTCAAGGCCTGGCCGCCGGCGAGGACCGCGCTTTGGATATCTACATCGATGCGTACTCCGGGAACGGCGGACTATTCCCGCGCGACCGGGTGCAGGAGCTGGCGTATGGCTATGCCCGCGACCTGGTCCGGGGCCGCCGCGGTACGGGGTTCGAGGCGCTCTGGGCGAATGGCCCGACTCGCTTCGGCGACCTGTCATCGCAGCAATGGGACGCGATCGAGGCGCAAGGGCGGGAGATTTTCAAGGCTCACTACGAATCGCGCCCGGTGGGGCCGAATGGTGCGCCGTCCTCGCCGTTGCGGAAGCTCCAGCAACAGCAGCAGGAACGCGCAGGGGCTGTCGATGACGAGCGCAAATAAGGGCGCAGATAAACTAGCCTGGTTTGCGTTCGGCGGCGCGGCCTTTGCGGCGAAGGCTTCAGGCATGTCCCTTGCGAAGGCCGCCGAGGCCGAGTGAAACACGCCGGTGTTCATCGACGGCGAGAACCGACTTGATGAACGAGGCGACGGAAGCGAGCGATCGCTTCCGTCGTTGCCCGAGTGCCTGCATTCGGGGCGGGGATGCCGACCCGGAGCGGGGCCAGCTCAGGTCAGCAGCTTGAGTTTGTCGCGATAGCTGCGCGACAGCTTCAGCTCGTGTCCGGAGTCGAGTAGAAGAAAGTACTCGCCATTGAGGTGGGGGCGCATTTCCTTGACGCGCCCCAGGTTGACGATGGCCGAACGGTGGATACGCGCGAACTTATGCGGATCGAGGCGGCGCTCCAGTTGTTGCATCGTGCCGCGCAGGACGTGGGTTTCGTCGTTGGCGTGGATGCACATGTAGTCGCCGGCGGCATCGATCCAGCGGATCGAGTCGGCATCGATGCGCAGCAGGCGATGGCCGTCCTTGATCGTCAGCTTGGAGCCGGCGCGCGGATCCTCGTCGCCCAGCAGGCCGTCGACCTTCGATCGATGCGTTCCGGGCAGGGTTGCGATGAACTTGAGCAGGCGCTCGTAGTGATCCTCGGTCTTGCGCGCGGCCAGGCGCGAACGCGCGCGCTCGACCGATTCGTCCAGGCGCGCGTCGTCGACCGGCTTGAGCAGGTAGTCGAGCGCGCTCGCGGCGAACGCGGCGATGGCGTAGTGGTCGTAAGCGGTGACGAAAACCGTCAGCGGGATTTGCGCCGCCGGCAGCATGCGCAACAGCTCGAAGCCGTCGATCCCGGGCATTTGCACGTCCAGGAACATCAACTGCGGACGCAAGGCGGAAATGGCGTGGAATGCTTCGCGGCCATTGCCGGCTTCACCGACGATCTCGATGTCCTCGTGGCGGCCCAGCCGCAGCTCCAGCCCCCGCCGCGCCAAGGCTTCATCGTCGACGATCAGGGTGCGGATCTTCTTCATGTCAGGGCTTCTTCATCTCATGGCTACTGCGCGGTCGCGAACGGCAGCCGGATATGCACGTCCACGCCGCGAGGTTCGCGGTTGCGGATGTCCAGTCGTTGGCGCTCGCCGTACAGCACGCGCAGGCGTTCGCGGGTGTTGGCCAGCCCGACCGGGGCATGCCCGCCGGCCATGGGATCGGCCTCGACGAAGCCGGGGCCGTCGTCGCGAAGATGCAGGTCGAGCATGTCGCCGTCGAGCCGAGCGACCAGTTCGATACGTCCGCCTTCCTCGCGTTTCGATACCGCGTACTTGATCGCGTTCTCGATCAGCGGTTGCAGGATCAGGCTCGGCACCAGCGCATTGCGTACGGCCGGTTCGATATCGACGGCCATCTGCAGGCGATCGCCGAAACGCACTTGTTCGATGCCCAGGTAAAGATCGAGCGCATCGACCTCTTGCGCCAGCGCGACCGGCTGCTCGGGGTCGGAATCGAGGGAGCGACGCAGAAACGCCGACAGGCTTGCGACCATGCGATAGGCCGTATCCCGCTGGTCGTCGAGGATCAAGGTGGAGATGGCATTGAGCGTGTTGAACAGAAAATGCGGATTGAGCTGGTAGCGCAGCATCTTGATCTGCGCCGCGTGCGCAGCGTTCTGCGCACGCAATGCGGTTTCCTTCTGTTGTTGCAGCTGCAGCGCGAACTTGATTCCGAAGTACAGCCCGCTCCACGACAGAAGGATGTAGAGCGTCGAGGTGAAGTACCACAGATAACCGAAGATGCTGCGGATCTCGCAGTTGTCGCAATAGCGGAACGCGATGGTCACGTAAAGCTTCATCTGCACCAGTGTGGCCAGCACGAGCAGCACGATCGCGGCGGCGGTCATCTGCGGCACCGACAAGCCCCACAGGCGCCTATAGCCCAGGCGCAGCAGGCTGGTGACGGCGAAGCCGCAGACGGCTACGGAAAGCGAGGCGGACACATAGTGCAGCGGCTTGCCGTCGCCCATCGCGGTGGTGAAGTGGAGTATGAAATAGCCGAACCAGCCGATGCTCTGCAAAGGCCAGAACAAACGCTTCGAGGCTGCCGACATCGAATCGGGCAAGACGATGGAACTCATATGGGGATTCTTCGTGGCAGGCGGCCACTATGAATTACTCGATGCCCAGTGTGAAGGAGGCCCCTTGGGTCCAACGCCTCGTCGCATCTTAGCAACGCTCTGCCGCACGGCAGGCAGACTTCCGCTTTCGGGTCCTGCCTAATGGCCGAATCGATCCGACTCGGCGACAGAGACAACCATGCTGACATTTTCCTTGATCATGGCGGCGGCAGGCGCAGCGGCGCCCGCCCCGGCGAACGTTGATCCGGCGACGGTCGCGGCTATCGAAGCGACCTGCTTCGATTATGTGGACGGCCAGCTCGAGGCCGATCCGGATCGCGTCGCGCGCGCATTGCACCCGGACCTGGCCAAGCGCGCGGTGATCGGGGACACGCCTTACGAGCGGCTCGGCTTGCGGCGCATGTCCAAGGAAGAGCTGGTGGCGTTGACCAAGAAAGGGGTGTTGAAGACGCCGAAGGAACAGTGGGACCGCAGCTGCCGTGTGCTCGACGTGGTCGGCAACGCCGCGTCGGTGCGCCTGGAAACCCAGTGGTTCGTCGATTATTTCCATATGGGGAAATTCGACGGTCGGTGGATCATCGTCAATGCCTTGTGGTACAGCAAGCCGAAGTGAGTCGCGCGCCGTCGATAAGGCCGTTGTCGCGAAATCCATAGGGGATATGTAATGAGAAATACGGTCCTGATGGCGCTCTGCGTGCTGGCGCCGGCCTGCACGCCGATGAATCCTGCCGAACCTGCGGCAGCTTCAGCCCAACCCTCGGTGGCCGTGCAGAAGCCGGGTGCCGCGCTGGGCGGCGAGCGTCAGCTGGTTTCGCCGCAGGCCGATGCCCCGCGCCTGCTCGGTGCGGATTGGTTGTCGGGCATGCGCAACGATTACAACCTCAGCACCGATTCCGTGCAGCGCGCGATGGTGTTCGCGCGTTCGGCGGCGAACTTCAAGGACAGTCGGATCTGGTTTGCGCGACGGGACGGCAGCGGCTGGGGAGAGGCTGCCGAGGCGCCGTTCACCGACCCGCGCTACCGCGACTCCGATCCCTGGTTGACGCCCGACGGCCGAACGCTCTATTTCGTTTCCAACCGTCCGCTCAGCGGCGAGGCGCCGAATGCCAGCCTGGACATCTGGCGCGTAGGCCTGGAGGACGGAAGTTTCGGCGTGCCCGAACGCCTCGCTACGCTGGCCAGCGATGGCGAGGAACTCGGTCCGGAGTTGCACGATGGTTGGCTGTACTTCAACAGCTCGCGCAAGGGCGGGCCGGCGAAACTGGCGATCTACCGAGCGCGCGTGAACGGTAGTGGCTTCGATGCGCCGCAGCCATTGGGTGCCCCGTTCAACGACGGCGCGATTCAAGGCGACTTCACCCTTTCGTCGGATGGTGGCCTGGCCGTGTTCTGGAGCCAGCGCGGCGGCTCCGCCGATGCGGATCTGTTCGCCGCCTGTCGAACGAACGACGGCTGGTCGGCGGCGGTGCGCTTGCCGTCACCGATCAACGCAGCCGGCATGGACTTCACCCCGTCCCTCACCACCGACGGCAAGGAACTGCGTTTCGCCAGCATGCGCACCTCGGCGCACGCCGACGATGCCGCTCAGGTGTTGAACGGACAAGCCAATATCTATGTGGTCCCGACGGCATTGGCGACTCAGGCACTCGCCGGAGAACTGAGCCAGGCAGGCTGCAGTCCGGCGGCCGCGCGCGAATTCTCCGCGGCGGCGCGGCCCGTCGGGGCAGGGCGTCGCTCGTAAGCAGCGCCTGCACGGGCGGTTTCGCCCCTGCGCCCTCGTGCCGCCGAGCCCCGGAGCCACCGCCGCGGAGATCGGCCCGTCTCGTGGGGCCTCAGCCGCGCCGAGCCGCCTCGATCGTCGCGATGTCGATCTTGGTCATCTCCATCATGGCGTCGAACGCCCGCTTGGCGGCCGCCGGGTCGGGATCGGTGATCGCCGCGGTCAGGGCGCGCGGCGTGATCTGCCAGTTCAGCCCCCACTTGTCCTTGCACCAACCGCAGGCGCTGGTCTGGCCGCCGTTATCGACGATCGCATTCCACAGGCGGTCGGTCTCGGCTTGGTCGTCGGTTGCGACCTGAAACGAGAAGGCCTCGTTGTGCTTGAAGGCCGGTCCGCCGTTCAAGCCGAGGCAGGGGATGCCCATCACCGTGAACTCGACGGTCAGCACATCGCCTTGCTTGCCGGACGGAAAGTCGCCGGGCGCGCGATGGACGGCTCCCACCGCACTGTCGGGAAACGTCTCGGCATAGAACTTCGCGGCGTCCAGTGCGGTGCCGTCGTACCACAGGCAGATCGTGTTTTTGTTGGCCATTCCGATTCTCCTAAGTTCAGTGGCATGCATCGTTCAACGGTGTGCATCGGGTTGCGCGGGAACTCGAACTGCGTCGTCGTCTTATCGGCCCGGGGCGCACGCGATCGTGGCGCACCTCAAGAGGCCGGGCAGGGATCGGCCCGGGGCAGCCGTTCGAGGATCGTACTCTTGTGGGGGAAGCATCCGCTGGTCGGACGCCAATGATCGATCCCGGGATATTCCGGCGCTCTGAAACGCTCGTTAAAAAAGCATGGAGCCGCAGCGCCAGGCACCCGAGGCAGCCGCGTGAGCGCCTCGTAACGCCGTCCTTTCGATTACCCTGTCGCCCTTCAAGGAGGAATGCGATGAAGCTTTATCACCGGATCAGTCTCGTCATCAGTCTGCTGTGCCTGGGGGCTTGGGTTTACGCCCACCTGGGCTATCGCTCGCCCGGGGCTCACGACGGCCAGGGTCCCGATCCACTGGGCATACTGCTGTACCTCGCGGTGTGGGTGGTGGGCGGCTTGCTGCTGCATTCGACCCTGGTCTCGACGTGGTTGGCGACGAGCAAGCGCAACGCGGAGCGGGTGCGCGAAGGTCGCATCGGCCTGTGGATCCAGGCGGCGGCATGGGCGGTGCTGGCGTTCTGCGTCTGGCCTTGGGTGTCGCAGTAAGTCCCGCTGCAGGCCCCGACCATGCGTGCCAAGACCGCATTCTCCACTGCCTTCCTTGCGACGATCTTCATCGCGTTCCTGGCCAATGCGGTTCCTTATTTCCTGACCCGTCGCGCCTATCAACGCGATGGCCAGGAAGTGGCCGGCTTTCCCTTCCTGTTCCGCAAGGTCGGAGGGGACTGCGGCGTATCGGCCTGCGACAGCTACGGCTTTCATGTCGTTCATTTCGCTGCCGACGCGGGGCTTGCGCTGGCCTGCGCCCTGTTTGCCGGATACATTGCGCTGCGATGGGCCGGGCGCGTTCGTGCAGGGACTTAGCGATTCATTCAAGCCGTAGCCGTTTCGCTGTTGGCTTCAATCCGGGCGTTGGGGGCGTCGAAATCCGCATGGCCAAGCTCAAGATCATCTCCGTGCCCCCGGGAGAAGCGCCCGATTGGGTGCGGCAGCATTGGGTGGGGCTCGCTTTGCCGCTGCCCGACGGTTGCGAAGCGCCGGTGACGCTGCCCACCTTCGGCGTGCTTAGCGCTCCCAAGACTCGGATCGGTCAATACCTGGCTCGCTTCTTCGGCCGGGCTCGCACCGAGACCGGATACCTGGTCGAATCTCTTCCCGCGTTCGAACTGCTGGCTCAATCCAGTCGCGAAGCCGCCGACTGGTGGCGCGCCCATACGCCGGAGCTGGCGCAGCCCGGACAGTATTTGTTGTTCCAAATCGGCGTCGGCCATGTGCAGCCTTCGGATGCGTCCGAGCAGTCCATTCAAGCCGAATCGGTTCCACAAGCCAGCCTTACTCGGGCGTAACGCCAGAGGCGGACGACTTCATGGCAATCGCGCTTAGGCCAACCCATATTTTGCTGTGGTCTGCGGCGATCGCCGGATCGGCAGTGCTGGGCATTGCTCTGCTCATGCAAGACGCGAGACCACTTCAAGTCGTGGCTGAACCGTCGTGCCTGGCGCTACCGTCCAACCTCAGGAGGCTTGGGCCGGCTTTGGCGTCGAAGGAGATCGTCCGCGCTCACGTAAACCCGGAGTGGGAGGCGCTCAAGGCCGGGATGCATCCCGGAGATACCGTTCACGAGTTCGAGACTGGAGTGACAGGCGGCTTGCTCATCTTGCGGGGTAATTGCTACCTCGGGCAGACCGTGGACTCGATACGCTGATCTCCGGTATGCGGAACTGCGGTAAGCTTGCCCCAGGCCTCAGATAGCCGAACGCAATGTCCTTACCCAGGATCTACGCCGACTTCAATGGACTCGTACGCGGCGTCAGGAATTCGAAACGAACCGCTGTGGTGCTCTACACCTTCGGTTCTCTCCGGGATCTGGCCAATGCCGGCATCGTGCTGCGCGAAGGACTGCCGCTTGTCGTATTCGATGAGTCCGACGATGAGGAAGACCTCGAAGGTCACAGAACGGCGCAGTACGACCTGGCCAGAGGCTGGTGGGTGGTAGAGTTCGATGAGCTGGGCGTCAGGTATGTGCCCGCCGGTGACAGGCACCAAGTAGATCATTTCATGTGCGTGGTCTGTCGAGAAGATCTGCCCCAATGGAACAGTGTGCCGGCGGTTTTCACGAAAGGCGCTGCTTGTTCGAGGTGCGGTGCAAAGGTGACGCTTCCAGTGGCCCCTCCCGGATCGGCCACCTGACAATCCATTCGAGCCGAGGCAGCTTCGCGGCCCGACCTAACTCAAGCCCTGGATCCCGCCACCACTTCTACAGCGCTTACGAGTAAAGCCATGGTCAATGCACTTTCCTTGATCGTTGCTGCGATCATCCTGGCCACGTTCCTGTTTCTGGTCGTGTATGTAACCCGGCTCTTCATAATCCGCCTTCGTTCCAAAGAGTCCCGGCCAAAATCGCTGCTGCGCTGGCTGAGGGATCTTTTCGATCTGGCGCAGGGGCTGTAGGCCGCGGCCATGTTGCAGTAGCCGCGGGCGAGGTCTTGGCCATTGGGCTTAAGAGAGAGCAGGTCTGATGATTCGCTCGGGCCGGGCCGCTTCGGGGTTCGGCTTAATCAATTCTCGAATCGTAGGAGCATTCTATGAAGCGCACCTGGACCATCATCGGCGTCGCCGACGTTGCTCGCAGCTTCGGCTGGTATCAATCCCTGTTCGGTCAAGCCAAGAGCGCTCCCGCTCACGACTTCTTCGGGCAAATCCGCGATGCGGACGGAACGGTCCTGATCTGCCTGCACCGATGGGGTGCCCACGACCATCCGACTCTGTCCAGTCCCGCGCAGGCGCAGCCCGGCAATGGATTGTTGCTGTTCTTCCGCGTGGATGATTTCGACGAGACCCTGGTCAGGGCCCGTGCGCTGGTCGCAGCGCTGGAGGAAGAGCCCGGTCTCAATCCCAGCACCGGAACGCAAGAGTTCGCGTTGCGCGACCCCGATGGGTACTACGTGATGGTCAGCGCGCTTTCGGCCGATTGACACCCGCAGTCGCCAAGTTTCGGCGGCCTGTTTATCGAGCCGGCGAATCTCATGCCTCCGGCCGTATCCGTTGAAGGCGCCCTTCGATCCCGCCGACACAGGAGCGCCAGCGCATCTTGCAATGACGCAGGGATACGGACGCTGGTTCGCGGTGGTGCCGAATCAAACGGCGATCGCAGCGGGGGACCAAACGGACGGGCTGCGACGACTGTGATTTCTTTACTTCAGTTCTTAATTTCATAAGCAAGAATCAGGATCCGGCATGCATTTCTGAGTAGCCTGGGTTTGCCGTTGGCGTCGATGCCGATGCGGTCGAAGACAGATCGCCGAGGCCGGGAAATCGGGCGTCCGGGCGAACTTCGACCGCCGTAATCCACTGCCGGCACGGACCGTGACAGGTGCGCTTGCAGGCAAGAAGCCACCGCGAGCGGTTCCTAACAGGATGAACAGTATGAAACAAACCCTACTGGGCTTGGCTCTGGCGATGCTCGCGTTCGGCGCGAACGCGCAGGGACGAACCGCAAACACGGCGGCGGCCGCCTACGTCTCGCCTTACGCACCGGTGGATCCGTCCAAGATGAGCGACGCCGCGATGCGGGTCGCCGCCTCGATCGACCGGGGCGGCATGGCCGACATGTGGGATGGCGCCTCGAAAGCGATGCAAAGCCGGGTCAAGAAGAAGGACTTCGTCGAGCGGATCGGCGAACTGCGAAAGAAGCTTGGGCCGGTCGTCGGCCGGTCGTGGATCGTCGTGCATCGGGAAAAGGGGGGCGCCGGCACGACGCTGCCCGCAGGTCAGTATGCCAGCGTGGAATTCGAGTTGGCCGCCGCCAGCGGGGTAAAAGCCAAGGAGCTGGTGTCCTTTACGTTGGATGCCGATGGGGTGTGGCGCGTGGTGGGCTACACGCTCAGATAAGCATGCGCAGGGCGGCGGCGCGCGCGAACCTGCGTAGCGCCGATCGTCGAACCTCACGGGTCGGCCTACGGTCGGGATCGGCCGCAGTCGCGCACGAAATCGACGATCAGCTCCGCACCAGCTTCGGCGCGGGTCTCGAGTAGGAAATGCGGGCCGTCGAGCACGTGCGCTTGCATGCGCGGCAGGTCGCGCAATCAGGACAGAACTTCGGCGCGGTCGAAGACGCTGTCGTGCCGCCGTTACAGCATGGGCGCGGGCGGCCGCATGGCCTGGCGAAGATCGCTCGCCGACGATGCGGCCGCAAGCCGAAGCGGTCAGTGCTTGGTCGAGTCCGCAGGGCTTTCCGTGTGCATCACGCAACGCCACTGGTCGCCTACCTTGACCCAGGTCGAGGTGTCGTAGACATCCATCTCCGTGGTTTTGCCTTCCATCTCCACCTTCTGGAGCACGCGATAGCTGGCGACGGCCACATCGTCCGTAGGCAACAGGACGTCCATCGCGGATATCTTGTAGTCGAGCAGCTTGACTCGGTCGTCGCTCGCCATCTTGGTGTAGGTGGCATGGTCGAACTTGTGCGCACCATGCCCGCTGACCATGAGGGCCGGCTCGGTCAGCATTCCGGTGGCCACTTGCGGCGATCCCTCCAGTATCGACTGCCAGAACGCTTTCTCCAGCCGCTCGATCTCGCCTTTCTGTTTCGTCGTGCTCATGGCATTGCTCCCTAGTCGGACCAGGAGTGCACAGGGATAAATGCGAGCGCGTTATCCCGTCGTGAGAGGGATGCGGTCGCCGTATAACAATTCGTTCCAACCGCATCGCGGCTTGCTGGCTTTGGACAATGAATGCGCCGGTCCGAGCGCCGCCAGACCGGAGGGGCGTCACGTTTCTGGCCGGCTCATGGCGTCGAGCAGTGCGAGCCATATGGCGCGAACGCTCTTGTTGCCGCCGGGCCGAGTCGCTACACGACCCAGCGCGCCATGCATGACGGATGGAACTGGCGCTGCGGCTTGGGCATGCGGATCTTCGGATGAACCGGGGCGGTCGATCTGCCGCAACCTTCGACGTCCATCAGAGGAGATTCTTATGAAAGCCGGTATTTTATTTCTGGCCTTGACCGGCCTGTCGATCGGCTGCGCCGTAGCGGCGCCGCCGGCCGTCAAGGGCGACGCGGAGCCCTTGCGTTCCCGGCTCGTCGGTACCTGGCAAGTCATGGAAGTGGTCGATACCGATCCCGCCGGAAAGATCCAGCATCCTTATGGCGAGCGCCCCACGGGATACATCGTCTACGACCCGACCGGCCATCTGCATGTGCAGCTCATGCGGACGCCGGCGACGCCGCCGTTCGCCGAGGGCGACCAGAAAGGCAGCGACCGCGAAGTCCGCGCCGCTTACGACGGCTATGTGGCCTACTTCGGCACTTACCGGGTCGACGAAGCGCAGAGCAGGGTGATCCATGAGGTGCAGGGCAGCCTGATGCCGAGCTACACCGGCACCGACCAGCCCCGTCCATTCAAGCTGAGCGGGGATGATCTGATCATCGAAGGGAAAACCCAGGAAGGCGGTTTCTACCGGCGGTTCCGCAGAGTCAAATAGGTCGCAGGTCCGGCCGAGTCTGCAGCGAATGCGGCGCCGGGCGGGACTGGTGCCGTAGCGGGTGTCATGCCGAATCGTGATCGCCTGCGTGCTTTTTCGAAGGCGCCGTGGATTCATGGGGTAGGGGGTAGGCGAAAAGCCGGGCTTGGTTGCCAAAGCCGCCTGCGCGGGGCAACGTATGCGCCGTTTGCATGCGTATCGATCGTGCATCGACGCAGCGCGCTCCCCTCCACCGTCAAGAAGTAAGTAGTAGGCGCCATGAAAAATCACTGTTTTGCAATGCTCTTCGCGGCAGCGGCACTGTCTCCCGTCACGGCAATCGCCGCATCGCGCAGCTACACCTATCTGGATGCGGGCTATGGAAAGCAGACGATCGAGTCGGCCGACTCCGATCCCTTGCTGCGCCTGGACGATATCGATGCCGACGGCGGCTATGTCGGCGGCTCGGTCGAGCTGGGGCGCGGGATGTTTCTGACCGGCGCCTTCCACCGGGGCAATGGCGATGTCGACGTGAGCTCCGGATCGCAGGTGCTGACCCGGTTGGACGTGGACGTGCAGCAAGTCGCGCTCGGCCTGGGCTACCACTACGAGATCAACGAGCGCCTCGATTGGACCGCGGAGCTGGGTTATCTCAACACCCGCTTCGAGTACGAGAACCGCGCCCTGTCGTTCACCGAGAAGCAGGATGGCGACGATGCCCGCGCATCGGTCGGACTGCGCGGCAACCTGAGCGAGCGCCTGGAGGCCTGGGGCAAGCTCAGGTACACCGACGGCGATACCTACGACGGCGAAGTCAGCGGCGCGGTAGGCGCTTTGCTGAAGTTCAACGAGCTGTGGGGCCTGACGGCCGAAGCCGGGGCGGGCGCAGGCAATCGCCAGTACACGCTCGGCGTTCGCGCTTCGTTCTGAGCCAGGCCTTGAATGCTGGGCGAGTATCCAAGCGGTGCCGCAAAGTATCTCGGCCTATTCAGCAAGCATCGGGTCAGTCTGGCGGTGGGGCTCGTTGGTATCTGCTCCAGGCTCAGGCGTTCGTCCCGAGGCGGACGCTTGAGCGAGTAGTCGGAGGCGGGAGTCCATGATTCCCTGTGCCGTCTTCCCGGCTGCGATCAACGCGATCGCGCGGCAATGGGGTACTCGGGGGGCTTGTCTGTTGCGGTTATCGGCTGCGGTGGAACCGGGCCCTGTTCGTATCGCCGGTTCTGGGGGTTCTGGTCGATAGTGCCTGCCGGTAGGATGTCGATGGTGCGAGCACTGTACGAAGTGCTTGCTGCCTTGGAGACATCCCGCCAGGCAATTCAATAGGGTCGTTACTGTGGGAGCGGTTCTGAAGCGAATGCCCGCGGTCTTCTGGATGGTCATCATCTGGTGGGCGGGCTACGCAATTGCGTTTGCCGCCCAGATCGTTCGCATGGGCGGTCCAGAAGGCATGCCGATGTCCTGGCCGCAGGCGCTTCGCTTCAGCTTCGGCAGTTGGATGATGTGGGTGCCGGTAACCTTGGGGTTGTACTGGCTGGTGCGGCGCAGTCCGATTGAGCGCGGCCGGATACTGCGATCCTTGGCGATCCTGCTCGGTGCGTCCGTTCTGACGGTGTTGCTCCGGGGGGGCTATATCTATGCGACAAGCTCCGTCTTCCAGTGGTTCGGTCATCACCCGCGTCCAGGATTCACCGAGGTTTTGACGAGCAGCTTGAGTTACAACTTTATGCTCGCATGGGTCGTGATCGGATTGGCGCACGCGCTCGTCTTCTATCAGAGGAGCATGGAGAGGGGGCAGCAGATCGCGAGGTTGCAAGCGGGCCTGACCACGGCAAAGCTGGAAGCGCTGCGCGCGCAAATGAACCCCCACTTCCTTTTCAATACATTGAACTCCGTCGCCGAAATGGTTCATCAGGATGCGGAACTGGCTGACCGAATGCTGGTTTCGCTCTCGGTCCTGCTTCAAGCGGGGCTGTCCGTCGATAGCGTTCAATTTCGGACCCTCGGTGATGAGATCGAGCTGGTCAATAGCTACTTGATGATCGAGAAGGTTCGTTTGAACGATCGGCTAAGGGTCGAATGGAGCGTCGAGGCGGAAGCCTTGGGCGTTTCAGTGCCGGCGTTGATCCTGCAACCCTTGGTCGAGAATGCCGTAGTGCACGGTATTTCGCGACGGCGAGCGCCGGGCATGCTGAGCATCAGCTGTGAATTGCGTGGCGAGACCTTGGTCGTCGAAGTGTCTAACTGTGTCTCCCCCGATGGGGCGGCGCCTCATGGTTCGGGCATCGGCTTGGGAAGTGCGCGCAGCCGTCTGCAGCTCTTGTATGGAGCGCGAGCGGCCATCCAGCAATGCGCGACGGAATCCGGGAGATACCTCGTTCGAGTAACCATGCCGGTGGAAAAGCATGGGGCTGCCAGTCTTCCGGGCAGGTCTGCGGCATGACCTTGATGCGCGCGGCCATCGTCGATGACGAGCCTATGGCACGGGTCAGGTTGCGTCGTCTGTTGGATAGAGTCGGTCGGGATCTGGTATCTGTCGTGGCCGAGTGTGTCGACATCGGGGAGCTATCGGCAGTGGCGGTAAATCTGGACATCGATGTTCTCTTTCTGGACATCGAGATGCCGGGTGGAGATGGATTCCAGGCTCTGGCCCGGTGGCCTGGGCCCCGGCCGCAAGTGGTGTTCGTGACGGCATACCCGCAGCACGGCGCCCGCGCCTTCGACGTGCGTGCCGTCGATTACCTGATAAAGCCGGTATCGGGCGAGCGTTTGCGAGATACGCTGGAAAGACTGAGTGGGACTCGGCCGAAAGATGGCGTTGTCAACGAAGTCGTCGGCGACGCCGATCGCATTCCGTTGAAGGTAGGAAGCCGAGTTCATCTGGTGCAAGCCAACAAGATCGATCTTGTCGTTTCGATAGGAAATTATCTCGAAGTTCATGCGGACGGGGCGGTCTACACCGTGCGTGGAACCTTGACGGATTTTCACTCGCGGCTCGGTCATGTCGAGTTCGCCCGGTTGCACCGCTCGGCCGTTGTACGCATAGCGGCCATTCGCCAGATCGTCCCCGCCGGTTCGGCCAGGTTCCGGATCGTGCTCCTCTCGGGGCAGCATCTGTTCTCCGGACGTCAGTTCCGCAGCAAGGTGGACGAGCTGCTGGTATAGCGCGAGCCCAGGAAGTCTGCCTGCATGGAGCCGGTCCAGCTGACGACCGGGCACCTGTTCGTGCCGTTCGTCCGATGACGCTTCACCGGGTAACTTCGAGTCGACGCCATGGCTCGGCCACAACGTCGTCGATGATGGCGATGGCGCCCTCAGGCGAGCCGTGCGTCGTCGGGGGGGATAAGGTGTGCGGATGCGCATGAATATTTGGCGCTGTCATACCCCTCCATGGAGGACTACCGATGCCCTTCCGAACCCGTCGAGTGATCCTGTTCGGCGACTGCGACCCGGGTGGGGTCGTGTACACGCCGCGCATCGCCCACTTCGTCGTCGAGGCGGGGCTCGATTTTCTGTCCCACGCGCTCGGCGGACCCGCGGCCAGGCGCTTGTTCGCCATGGGCATCCTGCCGCCCGCGCGCGCCCTGTCGATCGAATTTCTGCATCCGATGGCCTGGGACGATGCGATCGATATCGAGGTCTCGGTCGACAAGATCGGCGACCATTCATTCGCTCTCTTGGTCAGCGCGTTCAACGCCGCAGGCGACAATACTTTCCGCGCCACGATCACGCAGGTCTCCATATCGCCCGAGACGCGACGGCCGGTGCCGCTGCCGGCTGAACTGAAGGCCGCGCTCGATGGGGCGCGCGACTGCTGACGGGTCCGATGTCGGCTGGATGACGCCATCAAGACGGGTTGTACGCAACCCAGCCCTTGAAGGTAAAGCCGGCGTAGAACAACTCGACCTCGTCGAAGCCCGCTTCTTGCAGCAAGGCCAGGTCCTGTTCGGGTGCAAGCGCCGGCAGTCGGCTGCCGATCGCGGCGATGGCATTGCCCGCATCCGCGGCGGGAATCCCGGACGCCACTGCGAAGGCCGCGTAGCGATTCAGCCAGCGCGCCTTTTGCTGTTCGTCTTGGGGAAAGCTGTGGTGCGCCACGATCAACGGCGCGCCGGGCTTCAGGCGTCGCCGGAGTTCGATCAAGGTATGCAGGCGTTGCTCGGCCGGAAGAAAATGCAAGGTCAGCAGGCAGGCGGCGCCGTCGTAAGGCCCCTCGGGCGCGGTGTCGATGTAACCCTCGACGAGGTCGGCGCGCGAGGCGAGCGGCCCCAAGGTGGCGCTTGCGAGTTTCAGCATCTCGGACGACGGGTCCACGCCGACGAAACGCCACTGAGGCTGCGCTTCGGCAAACACCTTCAACTCCAGGCCGCCGCCGGCGCCGAGGACGAGTACCCGGCCATCGTGGGGTACGCTCTCGGCGAGCAGCAGCCTGGCCATCTGTTGCAGCGCATGAAAGCCCGGCACCTGTCTGACCGGGCCGAGCGCGTAGTGGGCAACCGCCTGGGGGTCGGAGAACGACAAGGCAAGGCTCCTGCGCGGATGATGGCGACTGATGCTACTGCAGATGCCCCCCGACCCGACCTGGAGGCAGACCGAGGCAGCCGCCTTCGATGAGGCGTGGCGCTTCTGGCTGCGTCCCATAGCCGTCATAGTCAGACCTTGACGCATGGAGAGCCGGGTGTCGCACTGCTGCGGTGCACGGAATCGATGCGACAAACGATAATGCGAAGCCGCTTTGCGCAGCGGATCGACCGAAAACGTTGGACTTCATTGGAGAGTTTTATGCGATGGATCGTTGTCTTCGCCGCCGCCGGCCTGCTCGCTGGCTGCGCGACCAACCGCCCCGCCGGGCTCAGCAGCCAGTCTTTGGCAGGCACCTGGCGCTGTGGGCCGATCGCGATACCCGACCCGAATTACGACTTGGTCGTCAGCACGGAGACGATCAATCGGGCCGATGGCCGTTACACCAGCCTGACCACCTCGGTGATCACGCCGCATGGCAAGTCGCCGGTCGTCATCCAGGACCGGGCATCGGGCACCTGGCTGCTCGAGGGCGACATCCTCGTCTCCAAGATAGAGGAGGTGAAGTTCCTGTCGTCGTCCGATTCGTGGATCAGCAACGAGCGCGGGCAGAAAGTACAAGACGACATGCTCAAGAAGAAGTCGGTGTACCGGTCGCGCATACTGAAGTTCACCGGGCGGACGCTCCGCATCGTTCCGGTGGAACCGACGTACAAGGAGGCCGAGGTCGAGTCGCTCTGCAAGCGGGTTTGAGGATGCAGATTCGTTGCTCGCCCCACTCGGGCTCCGCTCGACCTTGGCGGCCTTCGACCTTTGAGCTAGTCGAAATCGTCGGGCGTTCCGCTCACGATGTCGCCAGGCTTCTTCGCGCGGGAGCGGTGCGGCCGGAGCAGAGCGTCAAGGGGAGGGTGTTGGATTTCCAAGCCCCTGAGCTACGGAAGCTCTGGCTGGCGCTGAGTCGGTCGGGCGGCCTGCGTGCGTTCGGGTTTGCACAAACGCGCGATTGATTCTCGGTAAGGCATCCGCGCTATCGCGGCCGGCCGACCGGTGTGACAATTATCACGAAAGCAGGTTCGTCGTCGTCGGCTCGAAGAACGCGATGCTACTTTGACTCCTGCGCGCAAAGCGGGTCGGGCTCCCCGCGTTTTTCGCAAGCTGGCCCGGATTTCCTTGGGGGGAAAACGATGGACGCTCGCTCGATGGAGGCCGCGCGGCGGCTGCCCACGCTGGCGGTGGTGGAAGACGACCGGACATTCCGAGAAGACGTTCTTTTGCCGGTGTTGGCCCATTCCGGGTTCTCCGTCTTCGGGATGGCGGGCGCGCTTGATCTGTACCGGTCGATGACGCTTCGCTCCTACGACCTGGTGCTGCTCGATGTCGGCCTGCCCGATGAGGATGGCGTCAGCATCGCAGCGCATCTGCGCAAGCTGTCCCCGCGTGTCGGCATCGTCATGTTGACCGGATACGATTCCGGCCCGGACCGGATGCGCGGGCTGCGCGCGGGTGCGGACGCTTATCTGTCCAAGCCGGTCGATATGGAAGAGGTGGTAACGACTTTGCATAATCTGGCGCGATGGGTCGTGCCGGAGACGAACCCCACGCATGCGCGTACGAAATGGCGTCTGGACGACAGGGGCTGGTGCATCCTGACTCCCGGCGGCGTCGAGATCGAGATGAACCTGGCCGAGCGACAAGTGATGGCCATGCTGGCCGCGGCGGCCGGCATTCCGGTGCAGCGCGAGACCCTGATCGCGAGCCTGGTCAAGAATGCCTACGACTTCGATCCGCACCGGCTGGAAATGCTGGTGCATCGCCTGCGCAAGAAATGCCAGCAGATGGCGGAAGAGGAGCTTCCGCTGCGCGCGGTGCGCGGCATCGGCTATGTGCTCAACTGGTAGCCGGTCGCCTCGGCGCCCTGCCGGCGAAGGGAAGACCCAGGGTGAGTAGTCTCAAGGCCGGCTTGCGCCTGAGCTTGTCGGCGCTCGCTCTGTGGGTCCTGTGCGGTTCGGCTTTGGCGTCAGCGGAAGTGCAGCCGCGCTATCGGGTGGGCGTGCATGCCTTCACCGGGGACGATGGCTTGCCGCAAGGCGGCGTCAATGCAGTGCTGCAGACCCGCGATGGTTATCTGTGGATCGGTACCTTCGGCGGTCTGGCGCGTTTCGACGGCCTGAGCTCCAGGATATTCCGCGCCGAGCCGTCGCTCGATGCCTCCGGTCCACGACACGGTCCGCAGGCCGGGCCCGCCAGCGATCGCATCCTGGCGCTGCATGAAGACGAACGCCAGCAACTGTGGATCGGAACCCAGGACGCCGGTTTGAGCGTGTACCGGCAGGGGACGTTTCGCCATTTGCCGATCTGCGGCGGCACCTGCCAGATCAATGCGATCGTGCAGACGCCCGACCGGACGTTGTGGATTCTCAGCAATGTCGGCCTGTTCACCCTGGATCCTCTGCGCCGGCAGCCGACCTGGGTCGATGCGCAACGCACCGGGCACACCCATTTGGTGCGCGACCGGCAGGGGCGCATCTACGTCGGCGGTGGGGAGGGCTTGTTCGTCCTCGACGATGGGCGACTGCGCCGTCTTGCATTGCCGGCCGGGGACGGCTGGGTGCAGGTGTTGAAAACCAACGGCGACGACTTGCTGGTCGGCACCAACCGCGCGCTGTATCGCTACCGGCCCGGATCGGGGCAATGGCAGCCCTTGGGTGTGGCAAGCCCAACCGCGGCGGTAGAGGATGCCGATGGCCGATGGTGGGTGGCGACGGCGTCCGGGCGAATGCTGAGGGAAGACGACAGCGGCTGGCGGGATCTTCCGGAACTGTTCGGCATGGGCGTGATCAGCCTGGCGCGGGACGACGAAGGCAATCTGTGGTTGGGCACCGGCAGCAAGGGGCTGTTGCGCGTGCGCAAGCCGGTGTTCGGCTCGATCCCGGCTTCTCTCGGCGGCGTCGACATGGCCGGCCGCGCCGTCGTTGCCGACGGACAGGGCGGCCTGTGGTTCGGTTCGGCTTGCGGCGGGCTGCGTCATTGGCGACAGGACGGCAGCCTGCTGCGGCAGCCGGTGCTGCGGGCCGCGGGCGACGAATGCGTCGCCAGCCTGGCCTTGGATGGCGATGGCGCGCTCTGGGTCGGTACCGCGGAGGGGCTGCTGGTGCGCATCGCCGACGGCCGGCCGACGCTCGTGGGGCAATGGCCCGGGGGCGGGGCGGTCAATGTCTGGCGACGCAGCGAGGGACGTTTGTTCGTCAGCTCGGGCCGCTCCGTGCTCGCGGTCGAGATCGATGGCGAGCGACGTATTTCCGCGCAGCGGCGCATCGAAGCGCTGCGCGACATGAGCATCAATGCCATCGTCCCTGCGGCGAGCGGCGGCGACTGGTTCGTCGGCGACCGCGGCGTGTGGCGTCTGCTCGGCGAGCGGGTGGTCGAGCGATGGACGCCGCGCGAGGGCTTGTCCTCGCGCTTCGCACGCGCCGTGTACGAGGACCGTGCCACCGCCACGCTGTGGGTGGGCACCTACGGCGGCGGTCTCAACCGGATCCGCAACGGCCAGGTGCAGCGTTACGACAGCCGCAACGGCCTGTTCGACGATACCGTGTCGTGCATCCTGCCCGACGGCCAAGGGCGCCTATGGCTGGGCGGCAACCGCGGCATCACCGTGTTGCCGACGCCGGGCGACGCCGGCGCCAAGATCGAATCGGTCGGCTACGCCGCGGGCGACGGCCTGGTCCCGGCCGAAATCAATGGCGGCCATTCGACCGCCTGCCACCGCGACAGCCGGGGCCGGCTGTGGTTTTCGCTGGTCGAAGGGTTCGCGGTCGTCGACCCCAAGGATTTTCCGGTGGTGGCGCCGGTGCCGCTGAGGGCCCGCATCGAACAGGTGGCGGTCGCCGGACGCAGTCAGCAGATCGCAGGAGATTCCCTGGCCCTGGAGCCGTTCGCGCGCAGTCTGGAAATTCATTACACCGCCATCAATCTGAGCCGGCCGCGCGAAACTTATTTCCGTTTTCGCCTGCTCGGATTCGATCACGGTTGGGTGGATGCCGGACAGAACCGCAGCATTCTGTATCCGCTGATCCCGTGGGGAGAGCACCGCTTCGAAGTGCAGGCGCGCACCCTGGGGGGACGTTGGTCGCCGGTACCGGCCCGTCTGAGCGTGCTCAACCCGCAGCCCTGGTATCTGCGGCCGTGGGCGCTGATCCTGGCGACGGCCCTGGGCTTGCTGGTATTGGTCGCCGCCACCCACATCGGCACGAGCCAGGACAGGATGCCGGCGAAGCCTCCGGATTGAGCGACTGAGCGAGTGGCGACTAAACGCGTGCCGATGAGCGCGCTGCGCGGTCGCGGCGATCAGGGGGCGGCGGCGTGGCGCGTCATGGCCGACTCCGCCGCTACCGCCGCCGAGATCTCGTCAGGGCCCGTCCTGTGCGGTGTCTGCGCAAACTCCCAACCGGCCTCGTCCCGAAGGCCGTCTTCGGGCTCGGCCAGCGGCAAACGGATTCGGATGCGGGTGCCCGCGCCGGGGGCGCTGTCGGCCGTTATCGCGCCGCCGTGGTCGGCGACGAAGCGATGCACGGTCGCCATGCCGATGCCGGTGCCCTGGTCCCGGGGCTTGGTGGTGAAGAACGGCTCGTACAAGCGCGCGAGCACTTCCGGCGTCATGCCGATGCCGGTGTCTTCCAAGCCGATGCAGGCGTGATCGCCGTCGGCCTGAAGCGACAACGTGAAACGGCCGCCCTGCGGCATCGCATCGCTGGCGTTGCTGGCCACGTTCAACAGCGCCAGTACCAGTTCGTCGCGGTCGGCCTTGACCCACAGGCCCGAGACCGAGGTATCCAGCGATACTTCGATCGCGCGCGGGAATATCGGCAGGATCAACGGCCGCACTTCTTCGATCGCTTCGGCGAGATCGAAGGTGGACAGGTGTCGCGTGTGCGTGCGGCTGAAGCTCAGCAGGCGCCGGGTGAGGGTGGCGCCGCTGCGCGCCGCCTGGCGTATGCCCGGCAGCACCGCGTCGATGTCGCCGCGCCGGCCCACCGAGGTGGCGTGGCCCAGGATCACGCTGAGGATGGCATTGAAGTCGTGGGCGATGCCGGTCGAAAGCCGGCCGATGGTTTCCATTTTCTGCGTCTGCACCAGACGCTCGTAGGCGCGTTCTTTCTCTTCCACTTGGCGCTGCAGCTCCAGGCACAGCGCGTTGAGTTCTTCGCTGCGGCTGATCGCCCGTCGCGACGACAGGATCAAGCGGTCCAGGATCGCCACCAGGACGAGAAAATTCATCCCCGACAAAAGCAGGTTGGTCGAGGCTTCCGAGGCCTGCATGGAATCGGTCGCGAGTTGCAGGTCGGTGCGCGCCCCGATCGCGAGTGCGGCCGCATAGGCCAGAGCGGTCCACCAGACCGCGGTCCTGCCCAGGAACAATCCCGACAACAACAGGGGCAGCAGGTGGGTGATCTGCAGCCCGGACTGCGAGCGCAATCCGTAGGCGTGGTAACTCACGGCCATCAGGATCACGCCGCCGATGACGGTCAGGCTGGTCGACAAGCGGAACAGCCCGTGGCGCAGCAGATAGAAACACGCCCAGGTGTAGGCGCTGACGATCAGCAGCAGCCAGTGCTCCGTATAGCCCGCCATGTCCGGCGCGGCGGCGCAGGAGCCGATCGCCATCAACAGCGTGGTGACCGCGACGACGGCGAGTATCGCTTGCAGCGCCATGGCATTGCGTTTGTCGCGCGCCGCGCGGATGGGCACGCGTTGCATCCAGCCGATGAAGCGATGCCAGAGGAGAGGAAGCGATTTGCGAGCGGTCATCGATACGGTTGATGCAGGACAGCGGTTGAAGGCCGGGGCACTCGGGCGTCGCGACGGGGCGGCCGAGCAGCGGTCGGACCGTTCCGATCCGGCGCCTGCGCGGTCGCTGCGCCGGGCCCGGCAGGACGGGTCCCCTTCCTTGTATGACTACCGCTAGGCAGCCTAGCACCGCGATCAGACAGGACGCGGACAACCACCGCTTCCGGCGAAGAACTGCGATCCGTATCACCCTTCATGCGGCTCCGGGCGGCCGAATCGCGCAAACCCGGCGATCGAATCCTCACCGTGGGTGAGGATTCGAATTCGCCGATGGATACCGCGGCGTATCGGCCCGGCTCGTGTCGGTGGCGGCCGCCCTGCGCAAACCGGCCGACGATGGCCGACAGGGCTTCGACGAACGCCCCCTTGGCCAAGCGCTGTGCCGTCGCGACCCGAGCGCACACGATCCTTGGTCGTCTGTCCGTCATGGACATCGGGCCGCGTACTCGCGTTACGGCGGGTCGATGCGTCGACGCGCTCAACGCTGGGATGGCGCGCGGCCTGGATGCGATGCCGACGGCCGTCGTCGCCCGCATACGCCCCGCGGCATCGCGGCGGCGATGTCGAAACAGCCGCGCAAAGTCGACGCACGCTCCGATGCAGACGAGACGGATATCGCGATCCCGCCTGTGACGCAAGGGCGAAAGGCTGAAATTTTTCGTGAAGCCTGGTGCGTGTAATCGCCATGCCCGGTCACTAGTGTTTGCCACGCAGCGCGCCGCTCCATGCAACACGAGTGCAGGCTTCGGGCCGCCAGGACCGGGTCGTGCATCAAGCAGCCAAGCGGCGCACGGGTCGTCACCACGACGCAGGAATCCGGCGCTTGGGTCTGCTTTGTCGGCGGTCGCGGAGCGCGCAAGCCCTCGGGGTCCGGCACGACGCGCTTAGCGATGGTGCCTGATCCGGAATCCGGCCGAACTTCGTCGAGGGCGCAGCCGTACCGGTCGCACGAGCAGCGCACGAGCACTGCTGCGCCGGCACTGCGTCGCCACGACGGCCCTCGCGATGCCTCTCGAAACACTTCACAGGCGACACCGCATCACCTTCATCCCGCGGCCCATCGGATTGGCGTGCAACTGGGGAAACGAGTAATGAACAAAATCTACAGCGTGGTATGGAGCCGATCGCTCAATCGGCTGGTGGTCGCTTCGGAACTGGCCGCGCCGCGTGGCCAGGCCGCCGGCAGCGGTAACAGGGCTTCGTATTCGGCGGGAACGTTGTGCGCCGGGATCCTGGCCGCGCTGGCGACGATGGGCGCGGTGGGGTGGGCCCCGACCGCGCAGGCGCAGGCCGTGGATTGCAGCGGGCCGCCTTACAATCTGTACAACGGTACCGCCTCGTGCATGGGCTTGGGCTCGCGCGCTTCCGGCATCGGCGCCACCGCGCTGGGCTCTCTGGCCACCTCCGACGTGCTTGGCGGGCTCGCCGTCGGCTATGCCTCGCACAGCGCCGCGCAGAATTCGATCTCGGTCGGGTTCGGGGCCTATACCACCGGCGTCAATTCCATCTACCTCGGTGCGCGCACCGCGGCCGGTACCGGCTCGCTTGGCGGCGGCTCGATCGGCATCGGCACCGACGCGACCTCGGGCGCCGACGGCTCCATCGCCATCGGCACCGTGGCCCGCGCGACCGGGGTCGCCGCGGTTTCCTTCGGCGGCAGCTCGACCGCGGCCGGATTGCGCAGCGTCGCCCTGGGCTACCAAGCGAACGCGGCGGTGCTCGACACCATCGCCCAGGGCACCGGCACCTTCGCCGGCGGCCAGAACGCCATCGCGATCGGTTTCCAATCCATCGCGTCCAATCTCAATTCGCTCTACCTGGGCTCGCGCACCGTCGCGGGTACCGGAGCCACCGGCTTCGGCGCCGTCGCCATCGGCACCGACGTCACCGCGTCCGAGCAATACGCCATCGCAGTCGGGCGGCTGAGCGCGGCCACGGGCGTCGACTCGGCCGCGATCGGGCCGAGCGCGCGCGCCAGCGGGCCGAGTTCGGTCGCGTTCGGCGCACAGGCCAATGCCTCTGCGCAGTCGGCGATCGCGCTCGGCCTGAATGCGGCCGCGTCGGGCCTGAGCTCGATGGCGCTGGGCAGCGGCACGGTCGCCAACAACATCAATGCCGTCGCGCTCGGCGCCAGCGCCAGCGCCACCGGGGCCGGCGCGAGCGCCCTGGGCACCTTGTCCAGCGCGACCGGCGGCAACGCCACCGCGGTCGGCGTCAGTTCCAGCGCCGGCGGCAACTTCGCCTTCGCCGCCGGTTCGGGCGCCAACGCCAGCGCGGAGAACGCTTTCGCCGCCGGCCGCAACGCGGTCGCCGATGCCGCCGACGCGGTCGCGATCGGCACCAACTCGACCGCCACCGGCGGCCGCGCGGTCGCCATCGGCGCCGGCAATTTCGCCAGCGGCGACGGCGCAGTGGCGATCGGCGATCCGAACACCGCCACCGGCAACGGCGCGATCGCGCAAGGCCTCGACAACACCGCCACCGGCAACGGCTCGGTGGCGATGGGCAACACCAACATGGTCGGCGGCGGCGGCCAGGCCGTGGGTGTGGCCGGCGTCGCCGCGCAAGGCGCGGTCGGCATCGGCTTCCAGAACACGGTGGTCGGCCAGGGCAGCGTCGCCATCGGCCACACCAGCAGCGCGCTGGCGGCCGGCGCGGTGGCATTCGGCGATAGCGCCGTGGCCAACAACGCACGCGACGTGGCGCTGGGCTCGGGATCGACGACGGCGGTCGCGGTCGCCACCCCGAGCACGACCATCGACGGGGTGACCTACAACTTCGCCGGTGTCGCACCAACCAGCACGGTCAGCGTGGGCTCGGCCGGCAACGAGCGGACCCTCACCAACGTGGCGGCGGGTCGGATCTCCGGTGCCTCGACCGATGCCATCAACGGCTCGCAGTTGTTCGCGACCAATCAGGCGATCGAGGCAGTCGCCACCACCGCCAGCGCCGGATGGAACCTCAGCGCACAGGGCGCCAACGCCAGCAACGTGGCGCCCGGCGAAGCCGTCGACTTGCGCAACACCGACGGCAACATCGTGGTCGCGAAGGCCGCGACCGACGACAACGTCAACTTCGACCTGGCCGACGACATCACCGTCGACAGCGTCACCGCCGGCAACAGCCTGCTCAACAGCAACGGCCTGACCATCACCGGCGGGCCCAGCATCACCACGACCGGCATCAATGCCGGCGGCCTGGTCATCGCCAACGTGGCGCCCGGCGTGGCCGGTACGGATGCGGTCAACGTCAGTCAATTGACCGACGCGACGACGGCGGTGCGGACGCACTACTACAGCGTCAACGACAACGGTGCGATCGGCGGCAACTACAACAACGACGGCGCAACAGGCATCAATGCCCTGGCCGCCGGCGTCGGTGCGGTGGCCGGCACTGGTGCGGCCACCGCGGTGGGTTTCGGCGCGACCGCCGCCGCCCAGGCCGGCGACGTGGCCCTGGGCTCGGGCTCGATCACCGACACCGTGGTGGCGACCGCCGGCGACAGCATCGACGGCGTCGCCTACAGCTACGCCGGCACCGCGCCGACCAGCACGGTCAGCGTCGGCGCAGCGGGTGCCGAGCGCACCATCACCCATGTCGCCGCAGGCAGGGTCTCGTCCGCGTCCACCGATGCGATCAACGGCTCGCAGTTGTTCGCCACCAACCAGGCAGTGGGCGCGCTCGGCGGCAATCTGGACCAACTCGGCAACAACACCGCCGCCTCGCTCGGCGGCAGCTCGGTCTACAACCCGGTCACCCATACCGTGACCGCCGGGCTCGCGGTGGGCGGCAACACCTACAACAACGTGCAGGACGCGCTGACCCAGATCAACGACAGCGCGAGCGCCGGCTGGAACATCGCGGCCGGCGGCAACGGCGGCAACATCGGCCCGGGCGAAACCCTGACCGTGGCCGCCGGCAGCAACGCGACGGTCGCCTACGACGACGCCACCGGTACCCTGACGGTGGGCGTGGTGCCGGACCCGAGCTTCAACAGCGTGGTGGTCGGCAACACCACGATCACCACCAACGGCCTGACCATCGCCGGCGGCCCCAGCATCACCAACGTCGGCATCAATGCCGGGGGCACCACCATCACCAACGTGGCGGCCGGCATCAACGGCGGCGATGCGGTGAACCTGGACCAGTTGAACCAGGCGATCACCGCAGGCTCCACCCATTACTACAGCGTCAACGACGGCGGCATCGCCGGCGGCAACTACGCCAACAACGGCGCCACCGCGACCGGCGCCATCGCATCGGGCGTCAACGCCAGCGCTACCGCGGCGAACGCAGTGGCGATGGGCACCGGCGCGACCGCGGGCGACGCCAACAGCGTGGCACTCGGCGCGGGCTCGACCACCGCCGCCGCGGTGGGCACCGCCAGCGCCACCATCGCCGGTACGACCTATAACTTCGCCGGCGGCGCGCCGGTCGGAACGGTGAGCGTGGGCAGTGTGGGCGCCGAGCGCACCCTCACCAACGTCGCCGCGGGACGGTTGTCGGAGACGTCGACCGATGCCGTCAACGGCTCGCAGTTGCATGCGACCAATCAGGCGGTCAACGCGCTGGATGGCCGAGTGACCAACGTCGAAGGCGACATCGCCAATCTGACCGGTACCATCAACGGCTTCGACGGCCGCATCACCCAGGTCGAAGGCAACGTGGCCAACCTGACCAACACCGTCAATACCTTCGACGGCCGCATCAGCGGGGTGCAGAACGGCTCCGACGGCATGTTCCAGGTCAGTCAGGAGGACGCCGTGGTCAAGCCGCGCCCGACCGGCACCAACGCATCGGCCGGTGGCGACGGTGCGGTCGCGAGCGGCAACAACGCGCTGGCGGTGGGCAACCAGAGCACGGCCAGCGGCAGCGCCAGCACCGCCGTGGGCACCGGCGCGACCGCGAGCCACGCCAACAGCGTCGCGCTGGGCGCCGGGTCGGCAACCACGGTGGGTGCGCAGCGCGGCTACAACGCCGCTTATGTAGGCAGCAGCACCTCTACCGGCGAGGTCAACATGGGCGGCCGCACCCTGACCGGTGTGGCGCCCGGCATCGCCGGCACCGATGCGGTCAACGTGAGCCAGCTCAACTCCGGCGTGAACCATGCCATCGATCAGTCGAAGGCCTATACCGACGCTCGTTTCGAGCAGTTCGACAACGACGTGTGGGCCCTGCGCAAGGACTTCCGTGCCGGCACTTCCTCGGCGATGGCGATGGCGGGCCTGCCGCAGGCCTATCTGCCGGGCAAGAGCATGCTCGCGGTGGCGGCCGGCGGTTATCAGGGCGAATACGGCATGGCGGTCGGCCTGTCGGGCATCACCGAGAACGGCCGCTGGGTCTACAAGGCCCAGGCCAGCGGAAACACCGCGCGCGACTGGGGCTTCTCGGTCGGTGCCGGCATCCAGTGGTGAGGGCAGGCGCGCNGGGGCGCGATAGCCGATGGCGAGCGACCGAGCGCCGCTGCGGCCACCGATCCGAAACGTATCAAAACGCCGTCCGGTAGCGCGGATCCAAACGCGCGCGACGATGGCCATCCGTCAAAGCGAGGAATCATCTATGGAAGCCAAACGGTTCGCTGGCGTCGCGATCGCATGCAGCGTCGCGATGGGACTGCTGTCGGCATGCGGCACCCGCCATGTCAGCCGCGATATTTCCGCCGACGGCGTGCCGGGCGAGGTGGTCTTCCCGGCGGTCGAACGCGCTGTGCTCAAGGAAGGAACGTTTCCGAACCTGGACGACCTGCGCCAGGTGGCGCCGGGCGTCAGCAAGGAGCAGCTCTATCATCTGCTGGGGCGCCCGCACTTTCGCGAAGGCTATGCCGGCGTGCGGGAATGGGACTACCTGTTTCACTTCCGCCGCGAGGGCGGGGTGACCACCTGCCAATACAAGGTCGTCTTCGATCAGAACTATCTGGCGCGAAGTTTCTACTGGCTGCCGGAAGCATGCGGCGATGTGTTGCGCGAGCCTGTCGCGGCCGAGCCGTCGTCGTCGCCAGCCGCGGCTGCGTCGCGTCGTTTCACCCTGTCCGCCGATGCCTTGTTCGCGTTCGGCCGGGCCGGGTTGGACGATCTGCAGCCGGAAGGCCGGGCCGAGGTTGCGCGCGTCGCGAAGGCCTTGCTCGATGCCAAGGACCTGCGCGAGGTGCGGGTGACAGGGCATACCGATCGGATCGGCAGCGACGCGGCCAACCACTCGCTGTCGCGCGAACGCGCCGAAACGGTGCGCCGACTGCTGATCGCCGAAGGCGTGCCGGCGCAGCGCATCTCGGCGGAAGGTCGGGGCGAGTCGGAACCGGTGGTCGGCCACTGCGAAGCCGCGAAGGGGCGGGACGCGTTGATCGCCTGCCTGCAACCCAACCGCCGCGTCGAGATTTCAGCCGACGTGGAGCAGTGAGCGGACGCGGCCCGCGCGCCGTCGGACCGCCGCTGCATCCGCCTTTCCCCAGCGTACGAGAGATCGAGATCAGGCCCATGAAACGCATTCTGCTGACGATGGCCATCGGCCTGCTGTCCACGACGGCGCTCGCCCAGGCGCCGGCGCAAGCGCAGCGACCGGCGCCGGCAGCGCACCAGGCCGCTGCGCGCGACGTCGATCCGAATACCTTGGCCAATACCGCGTTGCAACTTCTGCAGGCGATCGACCGCGACCAGGCCGGTGCGCTCTGGGACGCCTCATCGAACGTGACCAAGCGCTCGGCCAAGCGCGAGGACTTCGTCGCTTATGTCGGCAGGACCCGCAAGCCCCTGGGCACGGCGAGTTTGCGCAGTTGGATAGGAGTGCGTCGCGAAGTGGTCGGCAACGGCGCCCAGCTTCCGCCCGGCCTGTACGCCAGCATCGAGTTCTCCAGCCAGTTCCAGGGCAAGCGAACGGCGAAAGAGCTGATCTCCCTGCGCCGGGACGAAGACGGCCTGTGGCGGTTCTCCGGCTACGTCATTCAGTGATTCGCCCGATGCGGTCCGCAAGGGGATGCGGATCGCGTCCTCGCACCCTTGCGCCCTGAGATGTACCGGTCGCCCTGTCAGGCTGGCCCGAACCTTCGGATCTGCATTGCGGTGAGTCGGGCCGCGATGTTTCCGGCCTGAATGCACCAGTCAGAGCCCGAGGCCTTGTCCGACGGGCTAGACTAGGTCGTCCAGTCGCAAGGGAATGCGTGTGATGAAAAGGGAAATCGCAACCGAGGTCGCGCGGCTGGGCGGCGGGCCGTCCGATGGCGCATCGCAGCGCGAATCGGCCCGGCTCTTGGCATGATGACTTCGAAACTAGGCAGCACCGCAGCTGCCATTGCGCTGCGCGTCTTTCTCGCAAGCACCCCGCTGGTCGCCCTGTATGCCTACGCCCAATACGCATTCGCGCAGGCCCGAGAGCAGGAGCATCGAGGCGACACCGGGCTCGGCATCGCGATCTTGCTCGCCTTCGTCTGCGTCACCCTGATAGTTTCGTTTCTGGTCGATCTCATCGTCCAGATCGCCAGGAAACGCATTGCGGCGTCGACGACGAGCCTGCTGATCCTTGCAGTCCTGTGCGTCCCGCTCGGTTGGTTCGGCTGCAACTGGTCCGATCTGCGCGCGAGCATGGCCTGCGAGCAGGTCGGCAATGCATTCGGGGCGTTTCTGGCTTTGTTCGAGCAAGCGGCCTGAGGCTTTATTCGCGCCGAGACTGTTTTCGCTCCAGACGCGATACTCCCGGTTGCCGGACCTGCCAACCCAGCCTCGTCGTCTCGCCGTCGTTGCGGGCTTCGACGTGCGCTATGGCTTAGCACACTTGTTTATGAACCGGCTGAATCGACTGCCGGGCCGTATTCGAGGGCTCCCGGCTTGCCGTCCTTCGCGGCTTGTCAAGCGGTGGGGCATTTCCAATTACGTGTAAAATGGCGATCTTTTAGCCAGTAGTAATGATGGAAGCACCCCGACGGGCGACGGTACGTGGCCCGACGTTCATCCGCTCGCTCGCTCGCCTGACGGCTGCAGACCTTCCCCAGCCCACGCGATCGTTGTCGGATCAACTGAGTCTATGGATCGATTGGACTCACGCGGTGGCGTTGTCCACTGCGCTGGACGGCAAGCCGCCCGTGGCGGTCCTCGACGAACGTACCCTGACCCGCATCGACGAAGACGAATGCGTCCGCGTGCGCAACGCCTTGGCGCAGGCCATCGCCGGCGATCGTGCGTTCGGCCCCAGGCCGAGCGGGTCCGGCTTGTCCGCGGCGGAGCAGGCGTTCGCCGAGGAAAGCCTGGATTACCCGTTCTATCGCCAGCGCTATCTGGCGATGCAGCAGGGCATCGAGGCCGGCGTCGGCCGCCTGCGCGAGCGGCTGCGCGCGCGGCTGGCGCTGCGCAGCGACGGCCTGGAGCGGCTCGCGGCGGTGGATACGGTCATGGAACGGGCACTGAGCCGGCGCGAGCGGACGCTGTGGTCGGCCGGGCCGGTCTTGCTCGGCCAGCATTTCGAGCGCCTGCGTCAGGCCGCGGCCGACGCGCAAACCTCGGGCGATACGTCGGCGGCCGCTTCCGACCTCTGGCTGGAGGCGTTCCGCAACGACATGCACAAGGTGCTGCTCGCCGAATTGGATGTTCGCCTACAACCTGCGCAGGGCCTGCTTGCGGCCCTTTGCACCAGTCCCCACGGATAACATGTTCAGAAATTCGCTCTATCCCGTTGTCTTTCTCGCAGGTTTGCTCGCCGTAGTCTGGGTCGGTGCCGGCTACGTCGGTTCGAATGCCCTGGCGCTGTCGGTCGCGATGTTGATCGCCGCTTGCTATCTCGTCGGCGGATTCGAGCTGTACCGCTATCGGCAAGCCACCGTCACGCTGACGCGCGCGGTCGCCGAGTTGTCGGCGCCGCCGTCCAACCTCGGCGACTGGCTCGGGCGTCTGCATCCTTCGCTGCGCAATGCCGCGCGTCTGCGCATCGAGGGCGAGCGCACGGCCCTGCCGGCGCCGGCGCTGACGCCGTATCTGGTCGGCCTGCTGGTGTTGCTGGGCATGCTGGGCACCTTGCTCGGCATGATGACGACCCTGCGTGGCACCGGCCTGGCGCTGCAAAGCGCGACCGACCTGCAGGCCATACGCGACTCGATCGCCGCCCCGGTCACCGGCCTGGCGTTCGCGTTCGGCACCTCGATCGCGGGCGTCGCCGCCTCGGCGATGCTCGGCCTGTTGTCCGCGCTGTGCCGGCGCGAACGCGGCCAGGCGGTGCAAGGCTTGGACCTCGCCATCGCGACGACCTTGCGCAGCCATTCGCAGGTCCATCAGCGCGAGGAGGCCTTCAAGCTGCTGCAGCGCCAGACCGAGACGATGCCGGCGCTGGTCGATCGCCTGCAGGCGATGATGGCGGCCATCGAGCAACAAAGCCTGCTCGCGCACGAGCGCCAGCTCGCCGGTCAGGACGCGTTCCATGCCAAGACCGAAGCGACCTATGCCCGCCTGGCGACGTCGGTCGAGCAGTCGCTGAAGCAGAGCATCGACGAGAGCGCGCGCGTCAACGGCGCGGCGTTGCAACCGATCCTCGACACCACGATGGCGGCGATCGCGCGCGAGACCGCGGCGATGGCGGCCATCGAGCAGCAGAGCCTGCTCGCACACGAGCGCCAGGTCGCCGGCCAGAACGCGTTCCATGCCAGGACCGAAGCGGCCTATGCCCAACTGGCGGAGTCGGTGGAGCGGTCGTTGAAAGAGAGCATCGGCGAGAGCGTGCGTGTCACCAGCGCGGTGCTGCAGCCGGTCGTGGAAACCACGATGGCGGCGATCGCGCGCGAGACGGGCGCGCTGCACCAGACCCTCACGCGCGAGACGGGCGTGTTGCACGAGACCGTTACCCGCGAGACCGGAGCGCTGCGCGAGAGCGTGGCTCAGGCCGTGCAGCAGCAGGTCGACGGGCTGTCGGCGGGCTTTGCCACCGCCACCGCCACCGCCGCGGCCAGTTGGAGCCAGGCGATGCTCGAACAGCGACAGTCCAACGCAGGCCTGATCGAGGAGCTCGGCAACACCTTGCAAGGCTTCAGCAGCCGCTTCGACCAAGGGGCCGCCGGCCTGCTGGAAAGCTTGTCGACGCGTTTCGACGCCAGCACCGGCCAGGCTGCGGACGCCTTGAAACAAGCCTTGTCGCAGCAGCTCAGCGCCAACGACGAGATGGCGGCGCGCAACCAGCAGGCGCTGGTCGCCGCCGCGGCGACGTTCGAGGACCATGCCGTGTCCCTGGTGGGCGCGCTGCAGGATGCGCATAAGCAACTGCAGGACGCACTGGAATCGCGCGATCAACAGCGCCTGGCGGCCTGGGCCGAGAACTTCGGTTCGATGACCGCCGCTCTGGGCGAGCGCTGGCAGCAAACCGGCGAACAGGTCGCGAGCCGGCAGCAGGAAATCTGCGACACGCTGGCGCGCACCGCGCAGGATATCTCGACCCGGACCCAGGCCCAGGCCCAGGACACGATCGCCGAGATCGCGCGTCTCGTCGACGCCGCCTCGGAAGCGCCTAAAGCGGCGGCTGAGGTCATCGCCGAACTGCGCCAGAAGCTGTCCGACAGCATGGTCCGCGACACCGCGATGCTGGACGAACGCAATCGCCTGCTGGCCACCCTGGAAACCCTGCTCGACGCAGTCAACCATGCCTCGACCGAGCAGCGCACCGCGGTCGATGCACTGGTGGCGACCTCGGCGGATCTGCTCGATCGCGTCGGCACCCGTTTCACCGATCACATCGAAGCCGAGACCGGCAAGCTCGGCACGGTCGGCGCGCAGATCGCCGCCGGCGCAGTCGAAGTGGCCAGCCTGGGCGATGCCTTCGGCGCGGCCGTGCAGTTGTTCGGCGAGACCAACGACAAACTGGCCGAGCGCCTGCAAGGCGTCGAGGTCGCGCTGGACAAGTCGCTCGCGCGCAGCGACGAGCAACTGGCCTATTACGTGGCCCAGGCCAAGGAAGTCATCGACCTGAGCATGCTGGCGCAGAAACAGATCATCGACGACATCCATCGGCTGGCCGACCGGCAGGCTTCGGTCGGAGCGCAGGCGGCATGAACGTGGAGATCGACGGCGACGCCGAATCCAACGCGCCGATCTGGGCCGCGTTCGGCGACCTGATGTCGGTGCTGGTCGGCGTGTTCGTGCTGATCCTGGTCGGCGTGATCGGCGTGCAACTGCAGCTTTCGAACAAGCTCGGCGAGGAAGTGAAGCAGCGCCAGCTCGAAGCGCAACGCCGCAAGACCCTGGAGCAGGCGCTGGCCGTGCCGCTGGCGGCGGGCCGGGTGACCCTGATCAACGGCCGCATCGGCATCAGCGGCAGCGTCTTGTTCGCGCTGAACTCCGAGCACCTGCAGCCGGAAGGCCGCGAACTGTTGAAGACCCTCGCCGGCCCGCTGTCCGAATATCTGCAATCGCGCGACGAAATCCTGATGGTGAGCGGCTTCACCGACGACCGCCAGGTGCGCGACGGCAACCGCCAGTTCCTCGACAACTGGGAGCTGTCGGCACGGCGCGCGCTGACCGTGACCCGCACCCTGATCGCCGAAGGCGTGCCCGCCTCGTCGGTGTTCGCCGCCGCGTTCGGCTCCGAGCAGCCGGTGAGTTCGAACGCGCAGGAAGAGGGGCGGGCCAAGAACCGCCGCGTGGAAATCGCCCCGATCCCGAAGCCGTCCAAGGCGACGTGACACGCCGTGAGCCGTAATCCTCCACTGCAGGCCCGGGCGATGCTCGATGCCTGGCGCGAACAGGGCGCCGATCGCATGAGCCCGATGCGCTTTCGTCGCATCGATGCCCTGGCGCGCCGTGCCGCCGCCCATGGCGGCGAAGTGCGGCGTCTGCTCGATGGCCGTTTGGCCGAACTGATCGGCGCCTACGCCGGCGATCTCGAACAGGCCGCGTCCAAGACCGTGGGCGCCGGTGCCGCATCAGCGGATGCATGCGCTGGTGCCGGCTTGAGCAGTCTGGTCGACTACATCGCCGATCGGGCCACGCTGCGCGATGGCCTCGCAATCGGGGGTGCTTCAAGCGGCGCATCGTTTCCGGAGCTCGGCGTGCTCGATGAGTTCCGTACGCTGTGGTCGAAGCTCCGCGTCGAGAGTCAGTTGCGCCAGTCGCTGGAGCAGTCGCCCGCGAATGCCGGTCCGCTCAATTCCGGCAGGCTCGTGCACCGCTCGCTGACCCTGATGAGCGAGCTGTCGCCGGGGTACCTGCAGCAATTCCTGGCCTACGTCGACGCCCTGACCTGGATCGAGCAGATGAGCGACAGCGGCCTGCTGGCCCTGGAAGACACCCAGCGCAGCGGCAGCGGCAGCAAACGCGTGCGGGAAAAGCCGCGCAAGCGGCGCGAGTGAGCGCGGCTCGGGTCGCAGCTATCGGCGGCACGGTGTACCGGCGGAGTTCAACGCCCACTGCCTGATGCAGGCGCCGAGGCGCCGCGGTCCGGGCGGAGCCGCTTCCGGATCGCGACGAAACCGAGGCGCAGCGCAGCCGACAGACCTGCGAACAAGACCGCGAAGATGCAGGGCAGGATCGCGCCGAAGGTAAAGGTCATGCCCGCGACGAAGCCGAGCATGCACTCGGCGCGATAGATCGGGGCGATGATCGCCAGCGGCAGCAGGCCGAAGAAGATCGCTTGGGTGATGTCGGTGGCGCCGAGCTCGAAGCTGGCGGCCAGGGCCGCGCCGTACGCCAACGACGCGACCAATCCGACCCAGATGCCCCGGCGCGCGCCGGGACGATTGCGGAGGCGGACGCCGAAAGCCCAGCCGAGCGCGGGCAGGATGATCAAGCCGAACCAGTTGGAGATCTCGGGCAGGTCGGCCCGGTTCAACACATGATGGCTGCGTACGCCGCCATCGAAGTATTCGAAGCCGAGGTGCATGCCGGCGAAGGCCAGGGCGGCGAGCGCTCCGGCCAGCGGCAGGCGATAGGAAGATGTCATCGGCGCGGCCTCATCGACTGAACGCCGACGAATATCCTCCCAGAGCCGTTGCCGGGCCATAGGCAGGAAGTGGGCATGACCATCGGTGGTGGGGCGGTGGTGCTCGGTTGCCGCGCCGCGAGACAGAAGCTGAGACCGCGGATGTCCAGGAGCAACAACGCCGATGTCATTCATCGAAGTGGCGTGTTTTCGCGGGGGTAGGAGCGGCG
>NZ_JBQEOE010000004.1:70433-197199 GCF_052045105.1 Lysobacter sp. 22409
GGCGGGTTACTTTCTTTTGTCATAAGCAACAAAAGAAAGCTAACCAAAGAAAAATGCTTTTCTTTGAATCAAGGGCCCGCACGAGCGATGCATACGCAGGGCTCTACATACGGGACATCCATGTCCCGATGAAAAACGGCCCGTATCCTTGCGGGCCGCCCTCCGGGTCTTCGTCTACCTTCGCGAGTCTTAAGCTACGCACAGCAACAGCAACAGCAACAGCAACAGCAACAGCGACAGCGACAGCCAAAGAAAAGGCCCGGGCCGAAGGCTCGGGCCTTTGCAGGCAGCTCACTGGCGACCGCAAGCGCGGTCGCCTACGGCTTCGAATCAGGGCTGGACGAGTTCGACGAAGCCCAGCATCTCGCCGGCGCGCGGTTGCAGGCGCACGACGCGCAGCGAACCGGTGTCGAGCTTCAGCTCGCCATCGCGGGCGATGTCGTGGCGGTGGACCTTGACGGCATCGACCACGTCGCGCGGATGCAGCTTTGGCCAGGTCTCGACGCTGACGCTGTCGCGATCGAGGGCGACGATGCGCAGGGCCTGCTCGCCGATGACCAGTTCGCCGCCTTCGACGAGCACCAGGGACTTGTCCGCGGGTGCGTCGATGCCCGGCGCGCTGAATTCGACCAGCGACACGTTGTCGCGCTGGCCGTCGTTGCCCACGTCCTGCACGCGCAGGAAACCGCCGGCCACCGGGAATACGTCCGAACGATTGAGCTTGAGTTTGCCGAGCCAGCGCTTGTCCTCGCTCCATACGTCCAGGCGCACGTCATGGCGGTCGAAGACGTTGACCAGGCCGAGTCGCGTAGTGCTGTGCGAGGCGGTGCGGCCCTGGATGATCTGGATGCTGTCGCTCATGCTGGCTCCTGCCTTCTTGGCGGCGTGTGGATACTCGTGCGCGTCGACGCGGGATAACAGCGCAAGACCCAGTATCGCGGCCGTGACGGCCAGGAAAAGTCTGTTGTTCATCTGCGTGATCGCCTGGATGGGAACGGCAACGGCATGTAAGCACTTGGCCCAGGAACGCGCAAGCCGCACGGGTGTGCGGCTTGCGCGCGGATTCAGCAGGGGTGCTTACTTGGTCGGCGTCGAATTCACTTCGTGGTACAGCTTCTGGTAATCGCTGTACGGCATGTCGACGTCGCTGTGTCCCCAGGGATTGTCGAGCTTGATGCGGGTGTTGCCGTCGGCGTCGGTGTAGACGTCCTCGACCCGGTAAGCGTGACCGCCGACCGCGCCGTAGTCGGCGGCCAGCTTCTTCTGTTCGTCGTTCCAGCCGTCCGAGCCGGCGGTCCAGGCGACCACGGCATCGCCGTTCTTCAGCTTGTCGCTGAGCTCGCTGGAGTCGTACTCGGACGGGCTTTCGGTGCTCGAGTCGCGGCCCAGGATGGCTTCCTGCACGTCGGCCGGGCTCTCGCCGTCGTCGTAGGTCTTGTAGCCGCCATCGGCATACTGCGCGTAGGCCTTCTCGATGATCGCCGGCCACACTTCGCCCTGACCGTCCTTGCCCATGTCGCCGATGTCGGCGGCCTTGCCGTCGAACGGGCCGGCGACGGTCACTTCCTTCTTATCCCAACCGGAGCCGATGCCGAAGAAGCCGTTGTCGTATTCCTTGAAGGTGACGGTATAGGTGCCGTCGCCGTTGTCGCGGATCATGTTCTTGAGCACGTCCGGGTTCTGCGCCGCGATCGACTTGATCGTCGACAACACCGCGCAGCTGCCGTAGCCGTCCTGATTGACGTCGTTGGGATCGATGGCGTTGCTGTCGCCCTCGCCTTGCACGAACGGCGTTTCGGTGGCGTTGGCCTTGGCGGCCTTCTCGTGATCGATTTCGGCCGGCAGGTTGACCGGCTGGTAGGCGTAGAAATTGGCGTTGCTCAGTTCCATGAGTCTGCTCCGGGGGAAGCTGTCGAGGATTCCGGCGCAGGTTACGTAATGATGAAGGCTCGCAAAACTAGGGCCTACCCCAGTAGGGATTGCCCCAGGATGCGTTGCCGACGCGCGCCGGATCGACGATGAGTCGGTGCGCCGTGCAGCGCTCGTTTCTGCCGCGAATCGCCCGCGGTGCTTGCGATTCGGCGACGCGGGCCAGAGGCCGCGCGACTGCGAAAAACATCGATGCGATGGATAGGGAGCGCCGCATCGGCGAACGCCCGCGGCGCCGATGCCCGCGATGGAGACTGTCGCCGAACAGGGAGTATCGCCGGTCCCTGTTCGGCGCGGCCGAGATCAGCCGCCGCCCGATTGGCCGCGGCCCTTGGTGGCGGTGGCGACACCCCACACGGCGTAGCCCGATGCCAACAGCCAGCCGCCGGCGATGTAGCCGACCACGGCTTCTTGCGTCGTGGCGAGTTTCTGCGCGCTCTGCAGCAGGTTGTTCCAGGAGTTGCTGGCCTTGACCAGACGGCTGGACTCGCTGGTGATCGCGCTGTTGGCGGGGCTGAGGCTGGTGAAGCCGTTGTACATGCTCACCGCGGCGCCTTCGACCATGCCCTCGGCCGCGCTCAGCAGCACGTCGCTGGCGGTGATCTTCTTGCCGGTGACGGCATCGGTGATGACCTCCGAAACCGCCGAGCCGACGAAGCCGGTCGCGGCGCGGGTCAGGGTGCGGAAGGCGATCGTCTTGGCCGTGCCCCAGGCGGCGGCATCGCCCATCGCCGCCGGCATCGACGCCAGGCCGTTGAACCCGCCGGTGACCGCGCCGCTGAGCGCGCCGACGCCCATCGCCGAGAAAAAGCCTTTGGCGGTGAAGTCGCGCCCGTGCATGGCGTCGTACTCCAGCCCCTGCATGCCGGCGCCGGAGATGGCGCTGGACGCGGAATTGACGACCACGCTGAGCGCGTTGCGGGCCACCGCGGTGGCGGTCTTGAGCGGGACCGAGGCATCGACGGCATCGGCGCCGGCGCCCGCGGCGACATCGGTGGCGCCGCCGGCGCCGGCCAGGTCGATCTCGGCATCGATCGCCTCCGGCGCGGCGGCGCCGTCGGTCACCACGCTGAGCGCCAGTCCGCCCACGGCGACGGCGACCATGGCCACGCCGATGCCGACCTGGGCCCACAGCGAGATGTTGCCGGTCGGGTCGACGTAGTTGAGCGGGTTGTCGCTGGCGAACAGGTAGGGGCTGGCGAACTGGCGCGCCGCATCCGGGGCGAGGAAACGCATCAGCGACGGGTCGTACAGGCGTGCGCCGAAGTCGTAGAGACCGCTGTCGGAGTCGTATTGCTTGCCGGCGAACAACAGGTTCCACTCACTCGCAGCGGAGCTCGCACTGGACAACACCGCGCCGAACGGCGCGTAGTCGAATGCGTGCTGTGCGTTGCCGGCGGCGTCGAATACTGCCCAGACGCTTTGCTGATAATCGTTGACCGGATAGCGCAGGGCGCCGTCGTGCACCGCGACCAGTCCGCCCGGACCCCAGACGCAGACCTGCAGCGCGTCGCCGTTCCAGACCATCAGCGGGGCCGAGCCGGCGCCGTAGAAGCAGATCTGGCGCGTGGCGCCTTGTTGCCGCAGCGCGCAATGGTTGTTCATGCCGCGTGCGTAGCGGATGGTGTCGAAACCCGGCGAGGCGACGGTTGCGGTCGAGAACAAGCAGGGGTCGTAGCCGATGTCCAGGCCGCGCCATTGCGAGGGCGCGCCGTCGGCGTGGTACTGGAAGGCCGCGGCGGGGCCGCTGCCGAAAGTCGCCGCGGCCAGCCGGTTGTTGCCGGGGGTGCACGGTGTCGACAGCGTTACCCCATCGGCGGTGGAGGCCCAGATGTTGCCGTTCGCGTCGATGCTGTCGATGCTCAGGTTGCCGGTGTCGCCCGACACCACCGTGGCCGTCGCCAGGCGTTGCTGGCCGTCGTAGACGTAGTTGGTCTGGCGCGTGCCCGTAGCGATCGCGGTGGCCAACTGGGTGGTGCGCTGTTGCACCAGGCGGTCGGGGGTGTAGCTGAAGGATTGCGCGAATGCGACCGCGCCGCCGACGCTGGCCTGGTGCAGGGTCACGCAGCCGGGCGAATCGTAGTTCCACAGTTCCGACAGCGCGCCGCGGACCGCCGTCTGCAACTGGCCGTTGGCGGTCCAGGTGTAGCGGGCGATGGCATCGGGCGCGTCGGGGGTGCCGATCGAGACGATGCAGCCGAGGTCGTCGTAGACGTAGACGATGGCCGGCAGCGGCGCGCCGTCGGGCAGGTCGATGCGCACCACTTCGTTGAGGTTGTTGTAGGCGAAGCCCACCGTCGCATCCTGGCTCGCGGCGCCGTCGATCTGCAGGCGCGCGGTGATCGCGCGACCGAGCCCGTCGTAGCTCCAGGACTCGACCACGGTGCAGGCGCCCAGGCCATCGCCGGGATCCGGGTTATAGGTGGTCGTTTCCACCAACTGCCCGAGTGCATTGGGGTCGCTGCCATCGCCGTCATAACGATAGACGCGTCCGGGCACGGCACCGTCGGCCGCGGCGGGCCAGGCGGGGTCATCGAGGTAGGGGCTCAACGCGGCCGGATCCCAGGCCGCTTCGAGCACGCCTTCTTCGAGCACGCGGCCGAGCGAGTCGTAGCGGCGATACAGCAAATACTGTTGACCGGAATCGAGCGCAGGCTGGACGAACCGCAGTTGGCCCTTGCCGTTGTAGAGCACCTGGGTCTGGCCAGTGTCGGAGTCCTGATAGCTCGCCACTTGTCCGAGCGGATCGACCACGGTGGTGCGCACATACGCGCTCGGGTCCGATTGCGGCGCCGTGGTGAATGCGTTCGGCAGTTGCAGCGAGATCGTCGTCGCCGCGGCGCCGGCATCGGCATAGCCGGGCAAGGCGAGGCTCTGTCCGGCCTGCTGGCCCGACTGCCCCGATTGCACCATCGCGGTCGCGCGCTGGCTGGTGTCGACCAATTGCCGCGCGCTGTATCCGCCGGGCGAGAGGCTGGTGGTCGCGTAGAAACTTCCCGGCGGAACCGGATCGGTCACAGTGCTGGCGCCGTAGGCGGTGCGTATGGTCTGGCGCTGCGATTCCGGAATGCTGAGGAGGTCGTGGATGGCCAGTTGCAATCCCGGTTGGCCGCCCTCCACCGCGCGCGAGGTCGCCGCCGTTTCGTAGCGCGAGCCGTAGTACGGATAGCCTTGATCGTTCGAGCGCGTGCCGCCGTTGTCGCTTTGCCCGGCGTAATAATCGGCCACGTCGCCTTGCATGAGCCAGCTGTCCGAGGTTGCCGCAAGGAAGGCCGCGACATCCAGGAAGGCGGGCCGGTAGGTCAGCATCGGCGCCTGCGCGCCGCTGCCGAAGCTGCCCGGTGCCGCCTTGGTGCCGGCGAGCAGACGGTCCAGCCCGTCGTACACGGAGGCGGCGACGAGGCTGTCGCCGCCGTTGCGCTGCTGGGTCTGGCGCAGCCGCGCGGCGCCGTCGTTGTAGGTCAGCAGCGTGCGTGGATCGGCGCCGAATCCGAGTTGGCTGATGCGCAGTGCGTTGGGGCCGGTGTCGAACGCGAACCCTTGCGCGGGCGTGGTGGCGGCGGCCGCGCTGAACACCACTTGGCCGTCGACGAAGAACAGGGATTGGCCGCCGCCGAGCAGCAGCAACCATTGCCGGCCCAGGCCCGGCGCCGATGCCAGCGGCGCGGGCCCCGCGCTGCCGTCGGCCAGCGTCCAGGTCCAGCCCGCGGCGGCGCTCCAGGCGATGCGTTCGCCGCCGCCGAATTGCAGCGCCAGGGTGCCGGCGGGCGCGGCCAGGGGCTTGAGTTCGATGAAGAAGGCCACCGAGTCGGGCTGGTTTCCGCCCTGCCAGGTCAGGGTCGCGGGCGCGGTGTTTTGTTTCAGCAGGGTGCCGCTGCTGCATTGCCAGTCGGCGGCATCGCTGGGCGCCCAACGGGTCTGCCAATCGTTGCCGTTGCGGAAGGTTTCGGTGTTGCCGCCCTGGGCGAACTGCAAGGTGAGTTCGCAATTGGGGCTGGCGTCGTCGAAAACGTCCTCGGCATTGCCCAGGCGCGACAGGAAACGCAGGTCCAATTCCTGCCATTGGCCGTCGGCACCGACCGCGCCGAGGGTCTGGGCGAAGCGGTCGTAACGGATGAAATCGCAGGCGCCGGCGAGGTTCATGCTCGCGAGCAACAGCCGCGTGGAGGCCTGCCAGGATTGCACGGTGATATCGCAGCCCACCGGAATCAGCAGCACGCCGTCGAGCAGTACCGCGCCGTTGCCTGGATTGGCGATCGCCAAGCCGACGCTGTCGCAGCCCTGGGGCAAAGCGACGATGTCGCTGAGGTAGCTCCATTCGCCCTGGGTGTCGAGCAAATCGAAGGAAGACGAAGTCGCGCCCGCGGTGACGGTGATCGCGCCGCTGCCGCCGTCGTAACCGGGTGCGGTCAGATAGCGCAGCGCGAACCGGTAAGCGGTTCGGCCAGCGCTCGGCGTCACCGTGGTGGAGACGCTGCCGGCGACCGCCAGCGACAGGCTTTGTTCGCCGAGCCAGGCTTGTTGCGGATCGGCCTGCGTGCCGCTCAACTGCCAGCCATCGGTGCTTTCGTACGTCTGGAAGCCGCACCAGGCGCACTCGCCGGCGACGGCGCCACGGAACACGGCGATCGGCAGGCCGCCGCCATCGGCGGAATAGGTGGTGGCACTGGTGACGCCTGCACCGTCGGCGTTCTGCAACACCGTGCCGTCGGCCGCGCGCGTCTGGATCAGGCTCAGCGACTGCCAACCCGCCGGTATCTGTCCCGGCGTCCAATCGGCGAACGGAAACGCATCGCTGCCGGCGGTCCAGCCGAAATCGGCGGCTTCGGCGAGCGTGCTCACGCCATCCCACAGCGTCGGCCAGGTCGACAACGCCATCGCCGAGACCGAGGTGGTGACGCCTGCCTGGGTGGTGCGTTGTTCGATCTTGGAGGTCAGATCGTTGAGCGTGCAGCTGACCGCATAGGCGTCGCAGGCATAACGGTAGTCGATGGTGTCGACCTCGCTGTTGCCGGAGCCGTCGACGACGCTGGACTGGACGCTGACCGGTTGGCCGGAATAGGGCGCGGACAGGCCCGCGGGGACATAGGAGGTGGTCCGGCTGGAGGCCACGCCGTCGGCCAGTTTCTGCTGCGCGGTCTGCACCACGTAGGCGCCGTACAGCGTTCGCACCGGCACCCCCGGATCGGTCGGGTCGCCGGCGCGTTGCACATAGGCGGTCCATTGATTGGTGATCGAGCCGACCTCGCTGCCGCTCGCGTCGAGCGCGGTCACGCTGTAGAGCAGGCCGTCGAGCATGCCGTACCAGTCGTCGCCGGTGACGATCTGGTTGCCGTTCAAGTAACGGCTGACAACGCAGCCGTTGGCGCTGTCGGCCGCGTCGCCATCGGGATAGACCGTGGATTGGTAGTACTTGACGATGCTGCCGGTGGCGTCGCAGGCGGCGCTGCTCGCATCGAACACGTAGGCCGTGGTCGAAGACTCCGACAGGCCGTCGTCGAGGGCGATGCTGCCGACCGGCCAATCCTGGATCGGGCCGAGAATGCCGTTGCCGGCATAGCGATTGAGGTTGACGCTGGTGGCGGCGTCGAGGCTGCCGGCGCTGCCCGGATAAGTGAAGAACGCCATCGGCCCGCCGGGCCAGGTGCCGGCGCCCTCGCCCTGCTGTTGCGCGGTCCACATCGCCTGTTCGCCGAGCACCTGGGCACCGCCGAAGACGGCGCCGTTGCGCAACACGAAGGCCGAGGTGGCGCTTGCGGTGCCGCCCGGAACGCCCTGGTCGTAGAGCGAGCAGGCGATGAAGGTCGGTCCCTGGTTGAGCAGCGAGGCCGAATTGAGCACATACGGGCCCTGCCCCGGCGCCGCGGTGTCGATCAGGGTTTGCAGGTCGGCGATGCTGGTGGCGACGGCGTCGCCCCAATCGGTGGCGACGCCGCGGAAGAACAGCTGGGTGCCGATCGCCAGATAGTCCGGACTGCCGGCGCCGACCCAGTTGGCGGTCGCGGCATGGCTGTTCGGAATGCTGAGTCCGCCGACGCTGGCGGGTGCGCCGAAGGCGTCGGCGGTGGGGTCGTAGCCGAGCACCTGCGCCGAGGGCATGCCATTGCTCTGCACCAGCACCTGCACGACGTAGTCGGGGCCGTAGCCGTAGCGCTGTTCGGCGTTGGTGGTGCCCACCGGCACCATCGCGCTGTTGATCGACCAACTGGCGCCGTCGAAGCGGGCCACGTTCGCGGCCACGCAGACCATCGAATTGGCGACGGTGGTCGGTGCCCACGAGGTCGGGTGCTGGGCGGAAAAATTATCCGTGCACGAGAACTTCGTCGCCGGCTGGGCGAACTGGTATTGATCGTTCCACTGCACCAGCCACAGGTCGTAGTTGTTGCGGTTGGTGCCGGCGACCAACAGATGCGAGATCGCCAGCAGGGAGGCGTCGCCGGCCAGCGCGATCGAATCGATGCTGGAGATGGAGAAGCCGAGTGCCAGCGGCGTTGCCGAGTGCCACTGGCCGCTGGCGTCGAGCCAATCCAGATTGACGTTGGCGCCGATGTCCACGCTGGCGACGTAGTCGTGGCCGCTGGCGAACCAGCGGTAGCTCAAGCCGGACTGCTGCTGGTAGTTCCAGTTCTGCCCCGGCCAGTACCAGCTGAACCTCACCGTATCGCAGGTCTGTTTGGCGGAGTTGGACTGCACCGCGAAGGCGAAGGAATCGCCGGCCAGGATCTGCACGCTGCCGTTGCTGTTGTTCCAGCTCCAGGTCGGCGAGTTGAGGCCGCCCGAGCCCTGGCCGCCCGAAGCGGCGATCCATCGGCCGGGGCTCGCCATGTCCTGGCGGAACAAATGCAGATTGGTGGTGGTGCTGGTCAGATACGAAACGGCGATGAAGTCCTGGCTCGCCTGCACCGACAATCGGTTCGAGGTGGTCTGCCCCTGGCTACCGTCGAGCAGCAGCGGCGAGTTGCCCTCCGGCGGCCACACCGTCCATTGGCCGTTCCAGGTGTAGACCTGCATCGACAGACTGCCTTGGCCGTCGTTGCACCACAGCACCACGGCGTAGTCGGGGCCGAACCACACCCGCGCGTTGGAACCGTTCGGCATCTGCGGCGGCGGGCCGGCGGGCAGGGTGCGGTCGCAGATCGCCAGCGCTTGCTGGGTGTACTCGTAGCTCGCGCTGCCGCCGCTGGGCCAGACGATGCGGTTGAGCGCGCCGAGATTGCCGTCCGACCCGCCGTCGAGCACGTAGCCGTAGCGATAGCCCGGCAAGGAGTCGCCGTCGGCGTTGCTGAGCGTCATCGAAGTGAGCAGGCGCTTGCAGGTATCTCCGGAGGTGCCTGCGACATTGGCCACCGGCGAGCCGGGCAAGGGCTGGTACTCGAACTCGACCGCGAACAACGGCGCGCCGCTCGGCTGCAACACGTCGATGGATGCCAGATACAAGGTCTCGTAGCAGTCCTGGAAACCGTTAGGGTCGGTATTGGGGACGGCCTTGTGCGGGTCGTCGTACTCGCGGGGGCTGGAAGGCGTGGCATCGCTCCACAGTTTTTGCCCGTAGTTGAACACCACGCTGCGGCCGAACACGTCGTTGATCAGGCCGAGGTAGCAGGCCTTGGTGTAGGGCTTGCCGCCCTCGGCCACCAGTTGTTCGACCTGGTCGAGCAAGCCCGCGGCGTTGCGCTCGAAACAGTTGTACGCGTAGGTCACCGACTCGCCGAAGATGCTGTAGACGCGCTGCAGGTGCCAGGCGCGGGCGAACTGACGCTGGCCTTGGGCGAGGCTGCTGTTGCCCTGCCACAGCGCGCGACCGTTGGCGTCGGTCCACTGCACGCCCCATTCGATGCTGTTGCCGGCGCTGGTCGCGTAGCCGGCGTCGGTCGCGGCGACGCCGCCGCCGAACGACATGCGCTGGCCCGAATCGTTGGTGACGCACCAGCGCTCGTAGCGAGGGTAATACAGCACCTTCCAGAATCGGTAGCTGGCCAGTTGGTAGGCCTCGCCGCCGTCGGCGGCGACCAGGGCATCGCCCAGGCTGAGCGCGAACTCCTGCTCCAGCGCATCGTCCTGCAAGGTCCACGCATCGTTGCCGTCGACGACGACCACGGCCGTGGCGGACAAGGGCAATCCGCGCGAGACGAACTCGTTGCGGATCGCCGCCGGCACGGCCTGGCCGCCCTGGAGCTGGGAGGCCAGGGTCGGGTCCATGGAGAACAACGGCGGTGCGGTCGGGTCGAACACGATCGCGCTGGCGTTGCCGCTCACCGACAAGGTGTAATTGCGCTGGCCCGGGGTGGGGCAGTTGCCGTCGTCCATGCGGATCTGCGCCAACGGCAGCGTCCAACCCATGCCGAGCACGCCGGTGGGCTGGTCGCGGTTCCAGGTCATCGCCTGTTGATTGACGTTGCTCTGGTACTGCATCGTCAGCTGGATCTGCAGGCCGTCGTTGTTGCTGCGCCCCGGCAGCGAGAACAGGTCCTGGGTGTAGTTCACGTCGCCGCGAAACAGGTTGACGCTGTTCTTGAGCACGCCGACGCTGCTGGCGTCCATCTGGAAGGTGCGAATGCTCGGTGCGCTGGTGCCGGACGGACTGGCCATGGTGTTCTCCCTGAAGGTGCGCGCGGCCAGCGTTCGCGGCGTGGCGCGAGACGGTTTCGGTTAGTGCGTGGCGGGCGAGGCGACGGCCGGTGTGCTGTCCGCAGACGCCCTGCAGTGAGTAGGGCGTCTGCGGCGGGCCGTACGAGCTGTCGTCGCGAACGGCCGCTCGGCGCGCGCGTGGCGCGCCGCGGATCTTACGAGATGGTGCTGGTGTAACCGATGATGATGCCGCTGGCGTAGCTGTTGCCGTCGCTCTGGTGATTGCCGCTGTTGTCCTGCATCCAGGCCGAACCGTTGACCTCGGCATAGCCCTGGCCGGAGTTGCCCAGGATCAAGCCGGCGCCGAACGAGCGGACGTTGTGATCGGTGCTGCCATTGAACTGCACCTGGAAGCCGGTGAGCAGCAACAGGAAGCTGTTGTAGTTATTGTTGAATGAAATCCGCGTATCGCTGGAATCGTTCTGCAGGTTCGGCAGGGTGACCGCTTGGATGTTCAGCGAGGAATCGCAATTGACGATCAGGCCGCCGTCGACGGTCGCGGTGGATACGTTGTTGCCGTGACCGTCGTACATCGAGGCGGCGGAGGTCACCGCTACGCCGTTGGAGGATGTCGATACGCCGGCGCGCGCGGCGATGTGCAGGATCTGGTGATTCGAGTTGCCGTACGACAGATCGAAGCCGGCCAGCGCCGCGGTGTCGATCAGTGTGGTCGTGCCCGGGATCGGATAGGACTGGCTGCTGCTGCCGTTGGACACGCCGTCGACGTTGGTGAACAACAGTTGCGAATCGGCCGCGCCGGTCCAGGCCAGCGCCACCAGTTCGATATAGGAATCGTCGACGTCCATGCTGTTGCCGCTGGAGTCGACCAAGGTCGCGTCGACGTTGACCGACAGCTGTTGCCCGCTGGCGCTCGGCGACAGGCTGATGCTGGCGGTGCGGATCCAGTGATCGCTGCTGGTGCCGTAGCTGAGGTTGAACGAGCGGATGCCCACCACGTAGGCGGCGATGTTGTTGGCGAACTGGTGGGCGAAGGTCTTGCCGGGGCGCACGGTTCCGGAAGCGATCTCTAAAGCCATGGGACTCTCCTTGGCAGGGGCGGCCCTCGGCGAGGGCCGCGTTCACGCTGTGTGAAAAACAAGCGATTACCGCACCGGGATCGGACGCTGCTCGGGCGGTAGGAGACAGGCGCAATCTCCATGCATCGGGGATCGGCGCCGGACGACGGTTGCAACGGCGGTTGGCTGTCGGGTCCTCCGCGGGCCGGCGATTGTCAAGGTGAAACGCCGCCGCAACGGCGAGGCGGCCATGGTCGCGCCAGCGGGATTCGAAACTGCAGGCGATTCACCGGAACGAACTTGCGTTCGGTCAAATATCGGGCGAATCGGTGGGCCGCGAAGCGACGTAATCCGCGTTTGCGGCAGGCGACGAGCGGTCGAGTAATCGCAAACGCTCGCATCGATTCTGGTCGATGCGCTCGACGACAGCGACGAAAAATCCGATGGCGGTGAGCCGGGAAAGCGATTCGCTATCGTTGTCTCGTGCGCTCGTTTCCGCGGTGCCGGCGTGTGCTCGAAACGATGGCCATTCGACCGGGTGAAGGTCGACGCCGCGAAATGACGGCCGTGATTGAGGCACTGATGGATGCCGATGGTCTACGTTGTCGCGCAAGCAAATCCCTCGCGCTGACGAAGCGGTCGACCTCGTGCTTGCGTCGGGCGCTTGCCCCTTCTTCAAAGGGGGCAATGGATTGCGCGCTCGTTGTTGAATACGCTTTTGCAGGCGTAGCCGCACGCGGCGGCCGCTGCCCATTCAGAAACGCCGGACCGCGAGTGCCGAGACCTGCGGCCAGCAAGCGCTTACCGCGTCGATGGCGGACGTTGGCCGGCCTGCGCTCGGTTTTGCGTAATTGAGGTCGTTCAGCTGTGGCCGGGGCCTGCGCCCGGTTCGCGGCGCGGGCGCTGGGGCGCCCCCCGACCAGGAGAGGCGAGATGGGCTTTCGATTAGAAGAAAAGACCTTGAGCAGCGGCGAAAAGGTCACGCTCGTGCATTGGGAAAACGAGTCGCCGACCAAACACGGGGACACCTTGCAGAACCGGACCTGGAAGGACAGCGATACGCGCTCCGGCCTCGGTTTCTACGACTCGACCTCGGAGTACATGCACAACGACTGGGCGCAGAAAAACATGTCGCCGCAGGGCGTGACCGTGCCCGACGCCGGTTCGTTGCTGCTGTACCACCATGCCGAGACCGACACCTGGCACAGCGCGGATGCCTTGGATATCGACCATGTCGATCAATGGAAGGACCACTTCGATACCTTGAAAGTGGCCAGCCACGCCGACGCGCACATGGCCTACAACGACACCAGCAACCTGCGCCTGCTGCCGGCGCCGGTCAACCGTGCGCGCGAGGCCGCGTTCCGGATCCTCGAAGAACACGGCGCCGATTCGCCGCAGTGGCAGGGCTGGGTCGAGAAGCGCTTCGGTTTCGATGCCGACGCCGACCGCCCCGGTTTCGATCCCGACAACGACGGCGCCAAGCGCAAGCGCACGACCCTGGAGCAGCCGTGGTCGGCCGACGACGGCCGCAAGGGCCTGAGTTTCGACGCTGCGGTGTTGGGCAAGTGGTATGAGTCGAAACTGGAGGAGTCGCATGTCGACACGGTGACCTTGAAGAGCCCGACCAGCGGCAAGATGGTCCCGGTGCCGCTGTTCTACTGCGCCGCCTCCGGACAGTTGTGCACCCGCGACGCGCTGGATATCGACCACGAGATTCCGTTCGAGCTGCTTGCCAGGAAGATGGAAGAGCACGGCGGACCCGACGGGCTCAGCAAGGCCGACGCGCTGGACGGCTACAACGAGACCAGCAACCTGCGTCTGGTCGGCCGCAGCGTCAACAGCTCGCACGAATACGAGATGGGCGAGGATGGCGGCTACCGCGACGACGAAGAGCCCGAGCAGCCGGGAGAGTTCGACGGTCTGATCGCCAGCGACGACGAAGACGAGGAGCTGTCGGCCGAGACGATCGGCGAGTTGCAGTCGCTGGGTCGGAACTATCGGGTGCCGGAGACGCGGGTGGACCAACCGGGCCATCGCGACAACGATCTGTACCAGCAAGCCTTGGGCTGCCTGGAGAACTCGAACGTGGGCCAGGGCATGAGCGAATCCGAACGCAAGAACGCCGCCGGCACGCTGACCTTGGCGGCGAAGAATTTCAATCTTGCCTGCATCGACGCGGTAGCGACCGACAACCAGGACAGGTCCAAGCTGTTCGCGATCGAAGGCGATCCCCGAAACGCCAACTACGTCTGGGTGCCGGTCGAAGGCGCGAAACAGCAGAGCCTGGAGCAGAGCACCGTGGGCTTGAACCAGTTGGCCTACGAGCGCGAGCAGCAGGGCCAGCAGCAGACCCAGCAGCGGACTCAGAACGCGATGACGATGTGATAGTGCGAGGATAAGGCGGCCCGGCAAGCCTCGGTGCGGTCGCATCGAGGCCGCGATGCCCCGGCATGCCCTGGCAGGCCGCCCGGCGATGTCCTGTGATCCTGGGTTCGTCCCTTCCCACCCCGCTTTCGTCGCCAAGGGCCCGGTTTCGTCGCATCGGCCGATCCGGACCCGGCGATAGCTCCTATGCTCCACCGCATCGACGATGACGGGTCCGGCAAACGCCCGCGACCGCGTGCGGGTCCGGCCGGGGAGGCCGGGTCATCGAGGCGAATGCCAGCGATCTTCCTGGACGGAGCGGCTACGGCCCAGCCCGCTCGAATGCCCAGGCCGTCAACCTACTGCAAGGACTTGCGTGAGAATTATCGGAAAACTGATCGGCGCCTTCATGGTCGCCGCGACGATGACGCTGTCGGCGCCTGCGGCTTCGAGCGACGCGCAGCCTGCGGACAGTCGCTTGCTCGGCACGATCATGGCTTTGGACTGGGCCGTATTCGACGCCTTCAATCACTGCAGTGCGCCCGATAAGCTGCAGAAGCACGCCGACTATTTCTCGCAGGACGTCGAGTTCTATCACGACACCGGAGGCGTGACTTGGTCCCGGCAGGAGATGCTGGCAAATACCGAGAAGTACGTCTGCGGAAAATTCCGGCGCGAACTCATTCCCGGTTCGGTGACGGTCTATCCGATCAAGGATTTCGGCGCCATCGAAATGGGCTCGCACCGGTTCTGCCAGTTTTCCAGCGGCAACTGCGACGGCCTGGCCGATTTCACCATCGTCTGGAGCAAGCAGGGCGGCGACTGGAAGATCACCCGCGTCCTCAGCTACGGCCATCGGTCCAGCAAGTAAGTCGCTTCCGCTCCGGCGTGTATCGGGGCGGAACGACAGCGTGTTGTGCCCGCGGCGATCGGGTTCGCGGCTCCCCTATTTTGTAGGCGGCGGCCACCGCGTTGTTGGGAGCCGACGCGGACGGGTTCGTCGTCGAGTCGGCGCCGAGCAGGGGAGACCTGCGGGCATCTCCCCGTTCGCCCCTCAACCATGCACCGCCGGATGCCTTGCCAGCACGGCATCGAGCAGGCTCATGCGCAGGCGGATCATGTCTTCGCCGACGGCGACGACCTTGGCGCGGCGGTGCGGGTGGTCCTGCAGCAGGCGGTTGATGATGTCGCGCATGACCAGGGCGTGGTCTTCGTCCTCGCTGACGTGCAGGACGAAGAAGTGCAGTTGCTCGTTGCTGTAGCCGGCCGCGCGCAGGCCGTCGAGGATGCCGCCGTATAAGGTCGGCACGATCGCTTCGGCGCCCAGGCACAGGGCCGCCAGGCCGTCGAGCGGGTCGGGCGAGCGGCAATAGTGGAACATGCTTTCGATCAGCGCCGTGGTTTCGGCCAGGATCGGCGCACTGCGCGGCTGCACGCCGATCTCGCCCAGGCAGCGGCGGTACAACTCGGCGTGGGTGACCGCATGGGGCCGGTCGAGGCCGGTTTCCTCGACCAGGTTCATCGCCAGCGCGCGCACGTCCTCGTTGCTCGGCATGCGCGACATCAGCGCGCACAGATAGCGGGTGAAGTTTTCCGAGTAATAGCTGTGCTGGACCAGGAACGCGCGCAGCATTTCCAGTGCGCGTTCGCCTTCGCGGCAACGGCGCAGAAAGGGATGGCGCTCCAGTTCGAGCAGCAGGCCCGGCGGGAACAGGTCGTCCCACAGCGCGGGCGGCGCGTCCGGGCGGGCATGGATGTCTTCGATGACGTGCATGGCGTTCCTTTAGGATCGTTGCGTTGTGTGGGAAGGACCGTGGACGGGCGGCCAGGCCGCACCGGTGCGTTTGCGGACGAGTTCGGCATAGGCCATGCCGAGGCGGCGCGTGATCGGGCCGGGGGCCCATTCGGCCACCGTGCCGCGCGCGTCGACGACGCGGCGGATCGGCGCCAGGCCGATCAGGGAATTGGTCATGAAGGCTTCTTCGGCTTCGCCGAGCCGCGCGTAGGCCAGCGGATGTTCGGCATGGCGCAGGCCCAGCGCCGCGGCGAGCGACAGCACGCAGGCGCGGGCGATGCCGGCGAGCGGGCCCTCGCTCAAGGGCGGGGTGATCAGTTCGCCGTCGAGCACGAAGAACAGGTTGCTGTAGGCGCCTTCGCAGACCTGACCGCGCGCGTTGCACAGCAGGGCTTCGTCGGCGGCGTGGGTCTGCGCCTCGTCGAAGGCCAGGATCGAGCCGAGGTAGTTCGCGTGCTTGCAGGCGGTCGGCGCCTGATCCGGCAGGAGGTGAATGCGCTCGCTCGCGAACAGGGTCGTGCCCTGCTCGTGGATGTGCGGCTCGTAGTAACGCGCCGGCAGGCAGGCGGCGACCCAGGTCGGCCGATGCGCGCCGCTGCAGGACAGGCCGGCGCTGCGGCCGCGGCTCATCCACAGACGCAGGGTCGAGGACGGCTCCTTGCAGGCGCCGATCACCGCGGCCGCGGCCGCGCGCCAGTGCTGTTCGGGCGGAGGATCGACGTAGCGCAAGCTGCGCGCGCCGTCCTGCAGCCGCCGCAGATGTTCGTCGAGCAGGAACGGCATGCCGTCGTAGACCGGCAAGGTTTCGAACAAGCCGTCGCCATAGAGAAAGCCGCGGTCGAACACCGAGACCTTGGCGTGCTCGGCATCCACCAGATGGCCGTCGAGCCAGATCATCGTTGCCAACCCCAGGTGCGGCGCAGTTCCAGCAGCACCAGGCGGTCCTTGCGCAGCGCGCCGAGATCGGAGTCGGCCGGGCCGGTGAAGTGTTGCCAGCGCGCGAGCAGGCTCCAGCGATCGTCGAGTCGGTATTCGAGATTGGCGAACCAGGCGCGGCCGCGACCGTGGGTGGTCTGCAGCAAGCCGATGTCGCCGCTGAGGTCGCCTTCCAGCGGCGCGCGGGTCAGGCCGAGGTAGAGCGCATCGCTGTCGGCGTGGTTCTGGAACCAGACTGCGCGATTGGCGCGCAGTACGAAGTCCGGCTGCGCGACGGGCGAACGGGTTCGCTCGGCGCGCCGGTGTACGTACTGGGCCAGGCCGAGCCAGCCGCCGTCGAAATGGCGCTCGAGGCCGAGCACGGCATAGAAATGATCGCCGAGGCCCGGCGGCGGTGGCCCCTCGAAGCGGGTGTCGGCCAGTTCGCCGCGCAGCCCCCAATGCTCGCCGAGCGAAGCGCTGAAGTCGGCGCCGAGCACGCGCACTTCCGCCTGCGCTAACTGCGGGCCGGCGGCATAGGCGAAGGCGGGCAGGATGGAGTAACCGCGCACGACGCTGAGCGAGGCATCGAGGCCGTTGCCGGCGTAGTCCAGGCGCAGCGCATCGGTCGACCCCGGCGCGCGGATGCGGTCGCCATGCAACGAAGGGACCGGCTTCCACAGTGAGGCCGGCAGGATGCTGGCGCGCAACTTCGGTATGTGCAGCGCCGCCAGCGACCAGCGTTCGTGCAACTGCAGACGTGCCGAGAGCAGATCGATGCCGATACGGTCTTCGTCGATGTCGCTGACCAGCGCGCGCATATTGCGTGGGGAAATATTGTCGGTCGGGTTGAGGCGGTCGGCGCGGCCCCAGACCACAATTTGCCGCCCTGCGCGTAGTTGCAGCGGGCCGTGGGTGTATTCGACGAAGCCCTGGCGCAGCACCGGCGCGTCGTCATAAGCGAGCTGACGGGTGCCGCCCACGGCTTCGATCAAGCCGCGCCAGGCCTCGCCGCGCAGTTCGCTGCGCAGCCGCGCCGCCAGGCCGAGGCGCGAGCCGACATCGTCGAGGTCGCGGCTGCCGCTGGCGGCCAGCGCGGCGCCGGAGGCGGTGCCGGTCCAGCGCACGCCGTCGACAGCATTCTCGGGAACGTCTTCGGTGGCGGCTTGCTCTGGCGCGGACTCTGCGGCCTCGGCCGGCGCGACGACGTCCACGCCGGCCTGCGCCATCGCCGGCAGCGAAGCGCAGTACGCAGCGGCGACGGCGGCGGCGAGGGTCATACGGCGCATCACTGGCCCAGGCGCGATTCGATGAAGAGGTCTTCGCGCAGGGCGCGGTTGCTGTTGACGTTCTTGAGGGTCAACACCGAGCTGCGGCCGCCCTTGGCCGCGACCATCTCGCGGCGGGTGGCGATGAGCTTGCCGGGCTGGTTGGCGACGGCGACATGGCCGGAGATGGTCTGGCGCTTGAACTCCTGCCCGGACTTGTCGAAGTAACGTACCGATACCGCGGCGAAATCGTTTTTGCGCACGGCCGCGACGAGCTTGGAATAGCCGAGCGAGGCCGCGGTCTTGGCATCGCGCGGCACCGACTGCACCACGTAGCAGGTCGCGTTGGCGCAGGGCTCGTCGGCGAGCAGGGTATGGGTGAAATCGGCGCTATCCTGGGCCATCAGGTCGGCGTAGGCGAAGTCCGAGCCCATGAAGCTGTCTTTCTTGTTCGAGGCCAGGATGCGCCGGGTCTTGCCCATGCTGGGGAAATAGATCCACAGGTCGTCCTGGCTGGCGGCGTTCTCGTGCACCAGCACCGCGGTGCCGGCGACGTCGGCCGGCGTGGCGAAGCGGAACAGGCGATGGCTGTCGACCGCGTCGGTTTGCAGCTTGTTGTAGACCACGCCGCCGCGGTTGCGCACGCGTTCGCCCTGGCGGATGCCGAGCTGGCTGTCGGCCTGCCAGTCGGCGACTTTCTCGGTCGCGCTGCTGCGTTCGAAGATCTGTTGCGCGCTCGGTTTGGCGCCGTCCTGGGCCGGCGCGGCCAAGGAAATAATTGCAGCAGCGACGCCCGCGAGCGCCGCGCCGGCAAGGCGCAGGGTAAGGGGACGGATCATGGGGTCTCCTGGATCGTGTGGGTCGACGAGGCGCCGTCGGCTTCGCGCGGCAACAGGTGGCGCAACAGGCCGACGCGCTCCAGGCCCATCAGCACCGCGGGCGTGAACAGGAACTCGCACAGCGCGCCGACGCCGATCGCCAGCGCGGTGACGCCGCCGAACTTGGCCAGGCTTTGCACTTCCGACAGCATGTAGATGACGAAGCCGAGCACCAGCACGCTCGACAGCAGCAGCATCGCCAGGCCGGTGCTGGCGAAGGTATCGCGCAAGGCCGCGGCCATGTCGTGCTTGCGCCGGTAGTGGTCGACGACGGTTTTGACGAAATGCAGGGTGTCGTCGTCGAGGATGCCGATCGCGATCGCCGACACCAGCAGGGTGAACGGGTCCAGGAACACGCCGCCGAAGCCCATCACCGCCAGGGCGATGGCCACCGGCACCAGGTTGCACAAGGCCATGGTCAGGCCGAGCGTGGCCGAGCGGAACACCAGCACCATCACCGTCAGCACCACGAAGAACGACAGGCCGATGCTGCGTATCTCGTTGCTGGCCAGGTAGTTGGTCAGGCGCGACCACAGCGGCACCACGCCGGTGGTTTCGATCGATCTGATCTGCGGCGTCTCGCGCAGGATCCGTTCGGCTTCGGCCTGGATGTCGCGGAACAGCGGCTGGTACTGCGAATCGGGCCGGTACTTCATGCGCAGGTTGATGCGCGCCTTGGCGTAGTCGCCGGTGACCAGACGGGTCAGCTCGTCGGTGCCGGAGGACTCGAACAGGATCAGCGACTCGGCCACCTCGGCGCGCGAGTCCGGGATGCGGTAGGCGGCCTTGTCGCCTTCGTGCAGGGCCTGGCTGATCTCCATCACCACGTCGGCGATGCTGTAAGTCTTCAGGCCGAGGGCGCCGTAGCGCGCTTCCAGCCGGTCCTGCAGCTCGCGCATGCGCTTGAGCACCGCCGGGTCCTTGATCGACTCGCCGCCGACGCCGACGCCGGCGCTGTCGACGATCAGCTCCATCGAGGCGGCGCCGCGCAGGGTCTGGTCGACGTAAGTGTAGGAGCGGTAGATGTCGGTGTGGGGCTTGAACAGGCCGACGTAGTAGTAGTCGGTGGTGACGCGGGCGACGCCGAAGCCGGCGACCGCGATCAGCCCGGCCAGCACCAGCAACAGCAGGCGCCAGTGCCGGGTGACGAAGTCGGCGAGCCAGTGCATGCCGCGCACGCGGCCGTCGAGCAAACGCGCCGCGCGCTGCGCATCCGGCAATAAACGAAAACGGCTCAGCGCCAGCGGGATCAGCAGCCAGCCGATCAGCAAGGACGCGACCAACCCCGCCGCCATCGAGATGCCGATGCCCTGCACCGGCCGGATCTCCGACCACGAGAACGACAGCAGTGCGCCGGCAGTGGTCAGCACCGACAAGGCGCTGGCGCCTGCCGAGTGGCTGAAGCCTTCGACGATGGCCGCGCGCAGGTCGCCGCCGGCGGCGTACTGGCGATAGACCTCGGCGAGCAGGAAGATGCTGGAACCGACTCCGACCGAGATCAGGAACGAGGGAATGATCGCGGTGAGCATGCCGATCGGCGCGCCGATCACGGCGCTGACTGCCATCGCCACCACGATCGACAAGGACGCGACCACCAGCGGCAGCAAGGCGACCGCCCAGGAGCGGAAGATCAGCCAGAACCCGACCGAGACCAGGATGAAGGACAGCGTGCCGAAGATCGCGCTTTCGCGGTTGATGATGGTGAACACGTCGGCGTCGATGATCGGCGCGCCGACCACGCGCATGTTCAAGCGCTTGAACTCCGGCGCCTGGGCCAGGGCGCGGATCTTCTTGGCCAGCTCGATCTTGTAGACGATTTCGCCCGGTCGGACCCCGGTCTCGGCCAGGATGCCGAGGTGACGGCCGTCGCCGCTGATTAGGAAGTTGCGGTAGTAGGGATGGGCCAGGGCCTCGCTGCGCTTGGCCGCCAGAGCCGCCGCGTCGAGGTCTTCGCCGAGGAAGGGGCCGACGTCGAGGCCGCCGCCGTCGACGCTGGCGATGTGGCGCACGTTGGCGAGGGTGGTGACCTTGTTGACGTTGTCCATCGCCTCGATGCGCGCGCCGAGGTCGCGCACGTTGGCGATGAAGGCCGGCGTCCACTGCACCGGCGCATCGAGCACCAGGAAGCTGTATTCGTCGCTGCCGAAGTCCGCCTTGTACTGGGTGTACTTGATCAGCGCCGGGTCGTCTTGCATGAAGAACGAGTCGGGCGTGTTGTCGAAGCGCAGCTGGGTCAGGGCCAGGCCGGACAACGCCAGCAACGCCAGCAACAGGATCAGGCAGGTGCGCGGGTAGGCGAGGATGCGGAGGATCAGGGGGCGCATGGGGGCTCAGCCGTGGGCGGCGATGTGTTCGGGAAGGGAGCTCGCACCGGTGATCCGGCTCAGCTCGGCGATCAGCGGATAGACGAAGCGCTCGCGCATCTGCGCCTCGTTCATCTGGCCCTTGTCGTAGAGGTAGACCAGGCGCAGATGGCCGCGGAAGGCGCTGACCTGCACCATCACCTCGCCCGGCGGGAACAACTGCGGGAACGAGTAATAGGTGCGCACCGGGATCGGGCCGAAGTGCTCCAGGCGGGTGTCGATCGGGCCGACGTTGGTGCAGATCAGGTTGGCCCGGGTCAGCACGTTGGCGGCGAAGCGGATCGTCGCCGCCTTCGGCAGCAGCAGCGAGCTTTGGAACAGCAGGCGGAAGCGGTACAGCTCGGACAGGATCTCGCCGTTCTTGAGTGCGTCCAGGCGTGCGTTGGCGCGCTGGATCACCGCCTCGTCGTCTTCGTTGGGGTCCAGTTCCAGCGTATACGGCACGGCCACGCAGTCGTACAGCTTGTGCACGCGCGGGTCGTCGACGAAGCGGCGCAGGCTGAAGTTGTCGACGATGCGCAGGCCGTGCTTGAGGCGTTTGCCCTGGCGGCCGGCATCGGCCTGCGCGGTGCGCAGCAGGGCGAGCAGCAGCAGCGGATGGATGGTGCTGCCGCGGCGCGCGCCAGCGGCCTTGAGCGCTTCCAGCATCGGCGCCGGCAACTCGATCATCAGCACGTCGGTCTCGCCGCTGCGCTTGCCGGAGATGAGCAGACGCCCTGCCGGCATGACCAGGTCGTGGAAGAAACCGGCCACACCCTTCCAGGCCAGGCGCAGCGCCTCGGCGCCGCGCAGCTTGGCCAGGAACAGGCGGTCGTGGTTGTGCTCGGGCAGGTCGATCACTTCCGGGTCGAGCGGCAGCCCCGCCGAGAGGCGGCCATAGGCCTCGGCGATGTCGCCGGAGAACAACTGCGCGGCCTTGCCATCGGTGAAGGTGTGGCTGGTGAGGAACTGCAGGATGTGTTTCTCGGGCGTGCGGGTGTAGATGAAGCGGAACGGGTGGCCGCCGCGGGTCGGCACGCGTTCGTTCCAGGCATTGCCGAGCAACTCGGCGCGCAAACGCGCCGGGTCGACGTTGATGCTGCTGCGCTGTTCGATTTCGATCGGCAACCGCTGGGCCAGATGACGCCAGCCCAGGATCACGCCGCGCTGGTACTGGACCGAGCGCGCGCGCGGATGACGGTCGATGGTGTGCTCGATCGCCCGCTTCAGCAGGGCAAGGTCGGGCGCCGAGTCCAGCTCGATCCAGTCGCAGGAATTGGCGTTGCAGATCAGGTTGAGGTGGGCGTAGATCTGATTGAAACGTCCAAGGCGAAAGTCGCGAGAGGTCGTCGGCGCCATGAGCTCAGCCCTCGTTGCCGGAGCGGTAGGGAAAGTCGTTCTTCTCCAGCTCGATCAGGTCCTGGCGGCCGAGTTCGTTGAACACGTCCTCGACTTCGGCGCGGAACTCGTTGCGCAGGGTCTCGTTGTCCTTACGCTTGAGGCCGTAGGCGCTGAGCCGCGCGCCGCGCGAGGTCGACGGCGGGCCGAAGAAGTTCAGGCCCTTGGCGTACCAGTTGGAGATCTTGATCCGCGCTTCGTTGGTCTCGCCCTTTTCGGCCAGGTAGGTGCGCAGCTCGGCGAAGCCGAAGCCGATGTGGCCGCGCTCCTCGCGCAGGATGGTCTGGTTGGCTTCGGCCCAGGGCTTGAAGCTGGCTTCGCAGAAGTTGCCGACCATGAACTTGCCGGCGCGGTCGAGGAACATGTGGTTCAACATGATGTCGATCCACTCGTTGCTCTCGTCGCCGACGCTGAGCGGGCCCTCCAGCGAGGCGTCGTGCATCGGCCGGTGGGCGCGGCCTTCGGCGATGGCGATGGCCTGCTTTTCCGGAACGCCCATGCGCTCGAGCAGGTTATAGATCAGATAACTATGGCGCGCTTCCTCGGCGATGATCTTGGCGAACACGCGGCGACGCTTGTAGTCGGGCGCGTTGGCGATCCACTCGATGCCTTCGGTGGCGGCCTTTTCTTCGGAATAGGCCTGGATCGCCATCAGCCGGATCAGCTCGTGGCGATACTCTTCCGGCACGTTGGGCAGGTCGGGGAAGTCGATCGAGCCGGGGGCGTAGTCGAACGGCGCGGCGTGGGCGTCGGCGATGGCGGTAACGGTGCTGCTCATGCGGAAGTCCTTGTCGGTGAAGTGATGGGAAGGTCAGATCGAGGCGGGGGCTGTGGCGGGCGTTACGGCGGGCGCCGTGGCAGGCAGGGACGCGTAGCGTTCGCGGACGTGGCGCTTGAGCACCTTGCCGGTGAGCCCGCGCGGCAGTTGCTCGCCGGGCGGCAGCACTTCGATACGCAGGCCGTCGTAGCCGGGCACCTGTTGGCGCAGCCAGGCCTCGAAGGCGCCGGCGTCGGTCGGCTGGCCGGGGCGGCATTCGATGACCGCGCCGGCGCCGGTGCTGCGGTCGGCACGGCTCAGCTCGACCACCGCCACGTCGGCCACCGCCGGGTGCTTGAGGATGCGTTCCTCCCACTGCAGCGAATAGACGCGGCCGTCGCCGACGCGGATCGAATCCACTTCGCGGTCGAGGTGGTAGTAACCGCCGCCGCGGGTCTTGACCGCGACGTCGCCGGTCCACCACCAGCCGTCGAAATGCACGCCGTGCAAACGGTCGTGGGCGTTCCAATAGCCCTTGAACAGGGTCGGGCCCTTGACCATCAGGCGGCCCGGTTGGCCGACCGGCAGCGCGCGGCCGTCTTCGTCGGCGATCTTGACCTTGGGGCTGACCATGGTCGGCTTGCCGACATAACGGTCGAAGCGCTTGGTGAAGGAAAAGCTGACCTTCATCAAGGCGGCGAAGCCGACCTCGGAGGTGCCGAAGAACTCCAGGTACATCGAGCTCAGCAGGCGCTTGCCGAACACCCGCGCCATCGCGCCGTGCGCGGTGAGCTGGCGGATGTGCACTTCGTGGCTGGAGTCGCCGCCGGCCATCCAGGCCTTGACGTGGGACAGGTCGAAGCGCGACAGGCCGGCGTCGCACATGCCCTGGTAGACGTCGGGGAAGGACAGGATCAGCGAGCAGCGCTCGCGTTCGATGATCGACAGCAGTTGCTCGGGGGTTTCCTTCGCCGGCACGTAACCGGGCACGCCGGCGGCGAGGCAGCTGACGATGCTGGCCTGGGTGATGTGGTGGTTGGTCGGCGAGGCCAGCAGGATGCGGTTGTTGCGGGTGATCGGCTGGATCATCAGCTGGCCCTTGGTGGCGCGGACCAGGCTGTAGGAACCGTGCAGCACGCCCTTGGGGAAGCCGGTGGTGCCGGAGGTGTGGACGATCATCACATCGTCGTGCTGATGCATTCGCACCGGCGCGAAGCCGTCGGCGCGCGGCGCCAGGCATTCGCTGAGGGCCACGCTGCCGGCGTCACCGGCTTGCACCGCGTCGGTGACGATGGCGACGCGGCGGCCCTGCGCCAGTGCGCCCGCGTCCAGTCGCGGCAGCCGCTCGCGGTCGATGAAGACCAGGCGCGCGCCGGTGTAGTCGAGGTAGGCGTTGAGGTCTTCGGCGCGCATGCCGCCGTTGATCGGCACGGTGATCGCGCCGGCGCGCATGATCGCCAGCGAATAGATCAGGTACTCGACGCCGTTGTCGAGATAGATCGCGACCCGGTCGTAGCGTTTCAGGCCCAGGTCGAGCAGGGTCTGCGACAGCCGGTCCGACAGCCGGCGCAGCTGTCCGGCGGTGATGGCCCGTCCGCCGACGCCGAAACGCTCCAGCGAGCCGGAGAAACGCAGCACTTCGAAATCTTCGCCATACACGGCGATCGACTTCTCCAGCGCATTGGCGACGGTCAGGCCGCCATCGAAGATGAACTTCAATCGGGACAGCATGGGGTCTACCTCAGGCGGGGATGGTTTCGGCGGCGTGCGCGGCGGCCGACTGTTCCTCGGCGCGTCTGCGCAGCGGAGCGCGCTGCAGCTTTCCGGTGCTGGTGCGCGGCAGCGCATCGACGAACTCGACCAGGTGCGGATAGCGCCGCGCATCCAGGCGGGTCTTGCACAGGGTGCGCAATTCTTCGGCGAGGTCCGGCGAGGCCTGGTCGGACACCACCCAGGCCTTGGTGCGCAGGGTGCTGGAGTCCTCGGTGGCGACGCCGTCGGCGCTGGAGGTGATCGCCGCCTCGCGCACCAGCGGATGGCTCAGCAGCACTTCCTCCAGGTCGAGCGGCGACACCCATTGCCCGGCGACCTTGAACATCTCGTCGTGGCGGCCGCAGAAGTGGAAGTAGCCGTCGCCGTCGCGCCAGAACACGTCGTTGGTGCAGTACCAACCGCCGTGGAATCGGCTGCCGGCGTTGCGGTCCTGGCGCGATACCGACAGCGACGGCCCGCGCAGCCACATCACCCCGCGTTCGCCCTTGCGGCAGGGACGGCCGTCGTGGTGGCGCAGCACCGCATCGAAGCCGGGCACGAGCTTGCCGGTCGAACCCTGGTAGTCGCCGTCGGCGACATTGCTGAGGTAGGTCGAGAAGGCTTCGGTGGAGCCGAGACTGTCGAGCAGGCGGATGCCGTGGCGCTGCAACCAGCGCGTCGCCACCGCCTGCGGCAGGCGTTCGCCGGCGGCGATGCACAGACGCAGGCTGTTGCGGCCCTCGATCCGGTTCGACAGCGCCTCGTCGTCGAGCAGGTATTGATAGACGGTAGGCACCGCGAACATGACGGTCGGGCGCGCGGCGACGATCAGCTCGGCGACCACCGCGGCCGAGATCTTCTGTGGTGCGATCACCGCGGTCGCGCCCTTGAGCAGGGCGATCAACAGGTTCTGCAGGCCGAAGGCGAAGCTGGTGCGCGAGGCCGAGAACAGCACGTCGCTGACGCGCAGATCGAGCAGGTGGGCGGCATAGCGCTCGGTGGCGACGATCGGATCCAGGTGCCGGTGCTCGATCAGCTTGGGCTGGCCGACCGAGCCGGAAGTGAATACCGCGAAGGCATGGTCCAGCGGCCCGGTCGGCGAGGCCAACAGCGGCTCGCGTTCGGGGCCGCTCGGTGCGGCGCAGACCGCTTCCAGCGGCAGCAGCGGCGCGCCGGCATCGATCTCGTTCAGGCGCTGGCGGGCCGTGACGTCGGCGACCACCAGGCTCACCTCGGCCTGTTCGAGCAAGGCGGCGATGTCGCGCGCCGGCAGCAGCGGGTTGATCAGCGTGCAGACCGCGCCGAGATGCATCACCGCGAGCAAGGCAGCGACATGCTCGATGCCGTCGTGCGAGATCAGCGCGACCCGCTGTTGGTAATGCACGCCGGCCGCCGACAAACGCCGTGCGCAGGCGGCGATGCGTTCGGCGAGCTCGGCGTAGCGGATCTCGCCGCCTTCGTGGCGGATGGCGATCTTGTCCGGGTAGGCGCGCGCCGCACCCTGCAGCAGATGCTCGGTGACGTTGAAGTGCGCCGGTAACGCACGCTGCTGGGTGAACAGCCGCGCTTCCGGCGAAGCGTCGCTATGCACCCGGCTGCGCTTGAGGAAGGCCTGCAGCCACGACAGCACCGCTTGGCGATCGATACGACGCGCGGTTTGCAGGTCGCTGCCGCACGCACGCACGCTGGCGGCGCGCTCGAAGCGCTTGTCGCCATACAGATAGGGGCGGTAATGGGCGACACGGCGCGCGAACTCGACTTCGCGCCGCGACAGCGGTTGTTCGGCCAGCTCCTGCGCGCTTGCCATCGTCAGCGGGATGCCGGTGGCCGCGGCGACGCTGGACAGGAAGTCGGCGGTCGGCACCGTGCTGGCCGAGACCAGGTGATAGATGCCCTTGCGGCTGTGCGTATTGGCGTCGATGGCGAGCATTTCGGCCACGCACACGTCGACCGGCACCAAGTTAAGGTGCGCGTTCTCCGGTGCGGCGAAGCGCAGGCTGCGCGGCGCCGCCGCGCCGCGCTGCGACGACCAGAACTCTTCCAGCAGTTCGCAGAACTTGTAGAGGCCGCTGTCGCTGGCGCTGAGCCAGGTGCGCGAATGGCCGACGATGATGCTCGGGCGCAGGATCCGCCAGGCCAGGCCGGCGGCCTCGGCGCGCGCGACGATGCGGCGCTCGGCTTCGAACTTGCTGCGCTCATAGGGGTTGGAGAAGTTGGCCGGCGCCTGCGGCTCGAGCTGTTCTGCGATCTCGCCGCTGCGGTCGCCGCAGACGTAGGCGGTGCTGACGTAGTTGTAGTCCGAGCAGCCTGCGGCGATCGCCAGTTCCAGCGCGTGGGTCGCGCCCTGGGTGTTGATGCGTTCGAGCTCGCCGGCTTCGGATTCGGTGAAGCGCACGGTCGCGGCGACGTGCCAGAAGGTGGCGTCGCCGCGGCCGGCGACGGCCTGGGCGATGCGTTCGGCGAGACCGGCCTCGGGCCGCAAGGGATTGCCGCTCACCACCTGCAGGCGCGCCAGTGCTTCGGCCTGCAAGGCCTGGCCGCAGGTCTGCGCGGCCAGGCGCACGGCGGTGACGACCCGCTGCCGCGCGTCGCCGCCATCGCTGCGGGCGATGCAGACGACCTGCGCTTCGGGCTGGCCGAGCAACAGTTCGAGCACGAGGTGGGAGCCCAGGTAGCCATTGGCCCCGGTGACGATATGGCTGCGTTGCATGCTTAAGTCCCTAGCTGCGCGACGGGAACGGCGGGTGCGTCGGTGTGCGGCGAGAGTTCGCCGGGAATTCGCCAGGCCTCGGCGTCGCCGCTGGCGCAGCGCGCTACCGCACGCATCGGCGCGCGTGCCTTGACCAGGAGTTCCTCGAATTCGCCGTCGGCATCCGACAGCGCGATCACCGCGCCGCCGACGCCGAGCTCCAGACTGCCGTCCTGGTGGACCAGGGTGCGGATCACCATGCTCAGGTCGGCGGCGCCGTTGAGCGACAGATAGCCGATCGCGCCGGAATAGATGCCGCGCGCCGAGGCTTCGAGGGTGTCGATGATTTCCAGGGTGCGGCGCTTCGGCGCGCCGGTCATCGAACCGCCGGGGAAGGTGGCCTGGAGCAGGTCGATCACGTCCAACCCGGCGCGCAGCTGCGCGCGCACCGTCGACACCAGTTGATGCACCGAGGCATAGCTCTCGACCTGCATCAGCTTGGGCACCCAGACCGAGCCGACCTCGCACACGCGGGCCAGGTCGTTGCGGGTCAGGTCGACGATCATCAGGTTCTCGGCGCGGTCCTTCTCGCAGTGCTTGAGTTCGGCCAGGACCGCGCGGTCGTCCTCGTCGCGGGCCGAGCGCGGGCGAGTGCCCTTGATCGGCTTGATCTCGACCACGCCGTTCGGGCTCAGGCGCAGGAAGCGCTCCGGCGAAGAACTCAGCACGTCGAAACCGTCGTGGCGCAGCAAGGCGGAATAGGGCGCGGGGTTGATCTGGCGCAGGTGGCGATACAGCTCGACCGGGTCCAGGTCGACCTGTGCGCGCAGGCGATTGGTCAGGCAGACCTCGTAGGTTTCGCCGTCGCCGATCTGCTCGAAACAGCGGCCGATGCGCTCGCTGTAAGTGGCGCGGTCGAGTTCGAGGTGGAACTCCACCGGCGTTGCGCGCTCGCCGTGGCGCAACGGCGGCGCGGCCGGCACTGTGTCCAGGCGCACGGCCATGCGTTCGAGCCAGGCCGCGTCTTCGCTTGCGCGCTCGGCCGGACCGGTGGCGACCGCATGCCAGCAGCGTTCCAGATGATCGTAGGCGAGGAAACGATTGATGAAGCGCAGGAACAGGTCCGGCTGGCGCGAGCGATGCGGGCCGCCGACTTCGGTCAAGGCCTTGAGCTCGTAGCCGAAGTAGCCGACCCAGCCGCCGACGAAATCGAACGGCAGGGTTTCGCCGCCGTGCAGCGCGACCGCCAGGCCGTCGCGGATCCGGCCGAACAAGCGCTCGCCTTCGCCGGCGTCGCCGCTGCCCTGGCCGACCCGATGCACCAGGCTGTGCGCGCCCGGCTCGTTGCCGTCGCCCATGAAGCTGAAACGCGAATAGCCCGGACGCACCGCGCTGGAGTCGAGCCAGAACGCGGCATCGCTGGCGGCGAAGCACTCCAGGAACACCGACTGCGGATCGGCTTCGGCGCCGATGCGGCGCGACTGGATGCGCCAGGCTTGCGTCGGTGCCGGCCGTGCCGTCTCCGGCTCGCTGCCGGCGGCGCTGTCGCCACTGCGGCGTCTGCGCTTGCGCAAGGTGTGGCTGCGCGCCAATTCGATGAAGTTGTCGATGATCTGGTGGCCGAATTCGGTGTGGATCGACTCGGGATGGAACTGAACGCCCCACAGGGGGCGGCTGACGTGCTCGAGCGCCATCACCAGGCCGTCGGCGGTGCGCGCGGTCACGCGCAACCCTTCCGGCAGAGGCTCGGCCGCCATCAACGAGTGATAGCGCACGACGTCGAACGGCGAGGGAATGTGGGCGAACAGCGCGCTGCCGTCGTGCTCGACCGCGCTCAGGCGCCCGTGCATCGGCTCCGGCGCGTGCACGATGCTGCCGCCGAAGGCATGCACCAGCGCCTGGTGGCCCAGGCAGATGCCGAGCACCGGCACGGCGGCCATGGCGAGCACGTCGTTGCTCACACCCATGTCGCCGGCGCGTTCCGGGCGGCCCGGGCCCGGGGAAATCACGATCGCGTCGTAATCGGCGGCGTCGATCTGCGCCCATTCGATGCGATCGTTGGCGACCACCGTGGGCGGCGTGCCGTTGGCCTCGCCCAGGTAGTGCGCGATGTTGTGGGTGAAGCTGTCGTAGTTATCGACCAGAAGCACTCTCAACTTTTCCACTGCGCTTGGCTCCTTGCTGATCGGCTGGGGCGGATGTTCGTAGAGAGTCGGTCGATGCGCGCTTGCGCACGGCGGCGCGACGCGCTGTCGAGTCGATGAAAACGGTCGGTTCGATGAAAGCTTGGGCAAAAACTCACCCGGACCGCATTCACATGCGGCGACAGGTCTGCTGCGTTTGTCCCCTGAAGCCAGCGGCTGCGCAGAGGCGAAGCCTTCGGTGGCCGCTATCGGCGGCATGCCGTCGGCTTCGCGCATTGATGCGCGAGATCGTGGAGAAGGGTGGCGTTACAGAAGCACTTTCGATCTATCCCTGTGCGTTGCACTCCATGTCGATTCACTATCGATTATCCAAAGCAACAACGTCAACATGCGTTGTTCGATGCAGTTGACTAAATTTTGTGATCCGAACTGAGGAAACGAATCTACGCAAAAAAATGACTATTCGCGTGTTTCATAACTGATCGATCGCTTGTGCGAAAGCCGTGAAAAATACGGATTTTCATTAGTCGAAGGTCGATATAAGACTTTCGGCGTAAGGCCCGCGTGTGACTGTCGTCTTGCGCGTTCGGAGATCGCCGAGCACGAAGAAACGTGAGGGCGGCGTGTTCAAAAGTGATCGATTGCAGGCTTCTCGGCAAGCGTTCGAAAGATAGAAGCGTCGATGTTTCAACTTGATGTGGGTTGCCTTTTGCATCGCGAATCTGTGATTGCATTCATCGACGATGGATAACGCCGATCATGTTTACGATGCGCGCGCCGAGTGCGCCCGGCGGCTTCGAGAGCCGGATGCAGGGTGCGTTCGAAGCGACGTGCCCGTTCCATGCGCGCAGATATACGAAAGCCCCGTCGCAGCGGACGACATCGCGTCTTGTTATCGGTGTCGATGTGATGGGGTCGGCATCGCATCGCCGGTGCAGTGCGGAAACCACAGGCTCGGCACAGGTTTCCGTACGCCAAAGTTCGGAATCGGCACCGATGGCGATACGCGATCGAAGCGTCCGCTATGCGCGGCGCCAGCGATTTCGACCGAGCCGTAAGGCAGCCACGTCACTCGCGTCTCGCGAAGCGGCGAACCGCCGGTCTATGCCGTCAGCGTGCACGCCCTTGTGGCGAGTGTTGGATACGCGATCGAATGGACGGAGCAATGGACGAAGCGACGCCATGCGTCCTCCGGCCGACGCGTGCGGCATCGGCCGGAGCCGGATCGGTAGGCTGGATCAGCCGGCGGCGTCGAGACAGTCGCCGTGCTGCTTGAGCGCGCGACGGGCGTAGTAGGCGAAGGCGACCTGGCTGCGCTTCGGGGTGGAGATCCAGTCGTGGGCTTCGCGTGCCAGCGCCGGCGGCAGCGGCTTGATCTCGCCGGCCGCCATCGCCAGCAACTGCATCTTGGCGGCGCGCTCGAACAGCGCGGCTAGCACGCAGGCTTCTTCCACGCTGGCGCAGGCGACGAGTTGGCCGTGGTGGGCGAGCAGGATCGAGCGCTTGTCGCCGAGGGCTTGGGAGATGATCTCGCCTTCTTCGTTGCCGACCGGGATGCCCGGCCAGTCCTTGAGGAAGGCGCAGTCGTCGAACAACGGACAGATGTCCATGTGCGAGACCATCAGCGGCACCTCCAGCATCGACAGGGCCGCGATGTGCAGCGGATGGGTATGGATGATGCAGTTGACGTCCGGACGCGCGCGGTAGATCCAACTGTGGAAACGGTTGGCCGGGTTGGCCATGCCGTCGCCTTCGAGCACGTTCAAGTCCTCGTCGACCAGCAGCAGGTTGCGCTCGCTGATCTCGTCGAAGCCCAGACCGAGCCGCTGGGTGTAGTAGGTGCCCGGGACTTCGGCGCGGGCGGTGATCTGGCCGGCCAGGCCGGAGTCGTGACCGGCGTCGAACAGGATCCGGCAGGTCAGGGCGAGCTTCTGGCGGGTGGTCCAGCTGTTGTCCGGCAGCAGGTGTTGCATGCTGCGCAGCGCTTTCGCGACCAGTTCGTCCTTGCCTAACTGCAGGGTGGTGGCCATGGGCTTCCTTTGCGTGCTGCCGTTCGCGTCGCTTCGTGCGACAGATGAGCTGGCGTGTTCGAACAAGCGCCGTCGAATGCCAGGGCGCAGAACATACCGAGTGCGGCCTCAGCTGTCACCCGACGGGCCGGGCGGCGTGCCCTGTGCGCTGAGTTTGTATATATAGGCGTCGACCGAACGGCCGTCCTTGCGCTTTGCCGCGGTCAGCACGCGCTCGTAGCCTTCGCCCTCGAAGGCATCCAGGCGCGCCCAATGTTCGGGCAGGCGCTCCGATTCGAACAGCAGGCCATCGACCTCGGCGCCGTCCGAGTCGAGGACGATGCCGGGATAGCCGACTGCCGCGCCCCAGCCTTCCTGCAACAAGGTGCCGGTGACGCTGGCCGGCTCCCACGTACCGGGGATGCCGGCAAGGACGTGCTCGTTCGGCCGTCCCGGCGCGAGCGTTCCATAAACGAAAAGTCGGTGGGTCATGGTTCGGTCGGGTCTTGGGGAGCGCCAAGCTTCGCACGCCTGCGCCGGCCGGTCGCGTCGGCCTCGATGCCTCAGGCGTTCGCACGCGTCGCGACCGACGTCGTCGAGGCGGCCGGGGTTTGAAGTTCGTTTCACATCGGCCGCCTAAGGTGCCTGCGACGGCAATCATGAGATGGCGGCGATGCGCACCGGCTATTGGAAGAAACTGAAGACCGCACTGTTGGCGACGTTGTGCACGCTGTCGCTGCTGGCCCTCGCCGGCTATTGGTATGCCGACGGCTTCCGCCTGGACGAGCAACCGCTGGCCGATCCCGCCAGCCGGTCGACCGATCTGGCTTTCATGCGGGCCGGCGTCGGCGAATCGCGTGGCCGCATCCTGGCCGTGCTGACCAGCACCGCCGCCATCGGCGCCTCGGGCAAGAAGGCCGGGTTCGAACTGACCGAGTTGTCGCGCGCCTATTACGTGTTCGTCGCGAACGGATTCGAGGTCGACATCGCCAGTCCGCTAGGCGGCAAGCCGCCGATGCGGCTCGACGACGAACTGGTCGCCGCCGACTACGCCTTTCTCAACGATGCGCAGGCCATCGCCAAGCTGGATCGCTCCGTGCCGTTGGCGCAGGTCGACCCGTCCCGTTACGCCGCGGTGTACTTCGTCGGCGGCAAGGGCGCGATGTTCGACTTCCCCGGCCATCGCGAGATACAGCGCATCGTCGGCGCGGTGTACGGCCGTGGCGGCATCGTCGGCGCGGTCTGTCACGGCCCTGCCGCGCTGTTGGAGGTGCGCCTCGGCAACGGCCGACGCCTGATCGAGGGCAAGCGCATGACCGGGTTCAGCAACGACGAAGAACTGTTCCTGCTGAAGGATGCGCGCCGTCTGTTTCCGTTCCTGCTGCAGGAGCGCATCGCCGGCTACGGCGCCCGCTACGTCGAAGGCCCGATCTATCTCGACAACACCGTCGTCGATGGTCGTCTCGTCACCGGGCAGAACCCGTGGTCGACCTGGTCGGTGGCCGAGTCGATGGTCGCCGCGCTGGGCCGCGCGCCGGTACCGCGCGAGCGCACCAGCGAAGAAGTCGGCGTACGACTGTTGAGCGTCTATTACCGGGACGGCCGAGATGCGGCCGATCGCGCCAAGGCCCAGGGCGCGCAGGCGGATCGCAGGATCCTGTTGATGCATGCGCTGGTCGCCGCCATGCAGCACCGATGGCGCGATGCCGTCCATATCCAGCGCCTGGCCCGGCCGTGATGCTTGCCTGACGCGATGCAGGCGGTCGCGAATGATCGATGCGCCGGGCTCGCCATGCAGTTTGTGATGCGGTTTGCAATGAAGTTTGCGGATTCCCGCCGTTCGGCGCCATCGTCCACATGCGATGGCCGTTGCGCTTACGCTCTTGCGTTGTTATAGGACTGCTGTCGAAGCCCGCCGCCGAAGCCCAACCGCATGGCGCCGGAACCGATGACGGTGCAAATCGAACAGCGCAAAGGAGATCGAACACGTGAGCACGGGCGCGCAACTGAAAGTTCTGTTGGACGGGTCGAGTGGGTTTTACTTCAGCGATAAGAAAGTCGTCAGCGACATCAATAATTACTTGAAGAAGAACGACCCCGATCTGCTCAAGCAACTGCTGCCGGACAGGGACAAGGATCTGAAGATAGGCAGGAACTATCCTGCGGCCCTGCTCGACGGCGCCAGTGAAGCCGACCGCGATGCCAGACAGGTGAAGCTGGCGAAGCTGTCCGAGCGGCTGTCCGGCATGGTCGAGGCCAAGGCGCATGGAGGGGAAGCGCTGGCCAAGAACCTCTTCGCGGCCGCTCGTTTCCCGGATGGCGACTCCGATGGCAAGCTGACGCGCGGCCAGGTCGAGTCCAAGCTGTACGCGGCCTACGCGCCCGCGCACAACCCGGATACGGATGCGGCCACCCTGGTCGCCAGCCCGATGCTGAAAGGCCATCCGGCAACGCGTGAGCCGGGGTTCAAGAAGTTGGGGGCGCAGGAGCAACTCACTGCGATTTCCGCGAAGAACCTGGAAGGGCTCGCCTCCGAACTCGACAAGTATCAGAAGCTGTTCGCCGCCGATCCCAAGTTGGCCACCTACGACAAATTGGTCGGTGCCGCGTCGGAGGATGTCTGGAAGCGTTACGGCGGCGGTCTGGCCACGCATGCGACCAACGGCGATATCGCCAGCCATATCCTGCCCACCGCCGACCGTCATGCGATCCAGGGTTTCGCCAAGGGCCTGACCGGCGATACGAGTCGCGCGGCGAAGGTCACCCACACCTCGGACACCAATACCCAGCATCTGGCGACGCACGATTACGCATTCTTCAATGTCTATCCGCAGACCAACGATGCCTTGAAGCGCGAGATGCTCGGGGCCACCCGCTATCTGCGCGAGACGCCGGAAGTGGCGTCCTCGGCGATGGCGGCCAAGGCGCAGTCCTTCACCTTCGGGCTGGGCGATTTCACCGCGCCGGAACGGCTAAGCGTGATGACGCTGCGCGACCCGGTATATCCCGCCGGCGGCACGACCGCAGCGGATGCGAGAAAGCGCATGGAGGGCGCCGACGGATTCGCCACCTACGGCGGCGCCGAACCGTCGGCGGGCAAGGCGAAACGTCATTTCGGCACGGAGGTCGACGAGTACGAAACCTCCAGCCGATTGTTCGCCGGCCAAGACGCGAAGAAGGCGTTGACCATGAATGTCCATGTCGGCTTGTACAAGACCTACTATGGTTTGTATCAAGACGTCTTGGCGAACTCGAGCAAAGACCCGACTTCGTCGGGAACGAGCCAGGAGGGCGAGGCGGCGAGAGAAAAAAGGCTGGAGCAAGCGAAGGACAAGCTGGAACGATTCAGTCATCTGGTCAACGACATCACCGCAGGGCCGCGCCCGAAGACGGACGGGCAGATGGAAACCGCGGAAGATTGCTCGCACCGCCAGGACAAGGCGGCATTGGCGGCGATCAAGTTGTACCAGTACCCGCAGTTGATGGTGTCCGGCCCGGTCGATATCAGCCGGGCGGAGAAGTTCACTCCGACCCAAGGCCTGGAGCGGGCGCCGACCGTCGCGCAGGTGGCGCCGGCGGAAACGCAGGTCCAGGCCGGCAACGAGCAGACCCGGCGGGCGATCACGCAGTGAGGCGTGGACGGCCGCGACCCGATTGGGTCGCGGCCATTGCGCAGCTATCGCTATGCGGCGTCGTCGACGGGCCGGGCTCGCGCCCGGCTCGTCGTCCGCGCCGTTCGCCGCGCTCAGGTCGGCGGCTTACTCAAGGCGCTTACTTCAGGCCCTTACTTCAGTACCTGGCCCGCATCGACGATCTCCACGCCCTGCATCTGTCCCAGCAGGTCGTCGAACCAGGGCTTGTGGGTGCGGCCGACGATCGACAGCACGCGCGCGCCGGGGCGTTCGCGGAACGCGGCGCGGATGTTGGCGACCATGCGCAGGTTGCGGGTTTCCCAGCCGGCCACATACAACTGGCCGTAGTGCTCGGGTGAAGTGTCGCGCAAGGCGGAGCCGAAATCGCCGTCGACGACGGTGCGCAAGACGTCCGGGCGGTTGGCGTAGCGGTACAGCGCCAACATGTCGCCGCTCTTGATCAAGGCTTCTTCGCGTTCGAGAATCTGGCCCATCGGTGCGGCAGCCGCTTCCCAGGCGGTCTGGACCGCCTTTCCGTACGCGGCCTCATCGGCGATAGCGACGTTGTCGCCGGTATGGTCGTCGGCCGCATACAGGCGCTGCAGGCCCAGGCGCGCGGCCAGGCGTGCGCCGATCAGCAGGCTTTCGTCGTTGTGCAGCATCGCCTTTTCGAGCGACGCGACCAGGACATCGTCGAGGCCTTCGCCGCTGTGGCGCTCGGCCTGCGGCAGTTGCAGCCATTGCACCAAGGCCGAGGCCTTGTCGTTGGCGGCCATGAACACCGCGGCGAGACGGCGGCGCTGTGCGGGCGAGGGCGCCGCCGGCCAGTCCTTCAGTATCTTGTGCGCTTCGGCGATCGCCGCCGGCGCGTCCAGCCCGGTCGCGGCCTTTGCCGCGTCGGTCTTGCGGCAGTACGGCGCCAGCCCTTCCGCACCGTAGATTGCCGGATGGCGCGCGGCCAGATCGCATTGCTCGCCCGAAATCGCCTCGATGGTGATGACGTCGGGCTTGAACGCGGCCAGACGATCGATCACCGGCGCCAGAGAGTCGTGTTTGAAGTCCTTCGGCAGGCCGCTGAGATGCACCGAGCCCAATACCAGCACCTGCGTGGACGGTCCAGCCATGCGCCGGTCGAGCGTGGACAGGTCGACTTGCGCGAAGGCATCGCCGCAACCGAACAGGCCGATCAACAAACCACAGACAGCAAATGACTTTTGCAAGGTCTTACTCCTGGTGACGACAGTCGGGACGACGAGCCGGCATGGTACTCAGGCGCCGTGGGAGGTACCAGGGAGCGGATCGGCGTGAGCTTGCGTGCGAGACGCGGTGGGCCGAAGGCGATGGCTGCAGCCCCTCCCGGCCCGCGTCGGTGGCCGCCTTCGCTTGCCACTGTCACGGACGCTCGTGTATCTATGCGCCTCGGTTACATCAAGGAAGGATGCGATGCGTATTTCAGGATGGGCATTGGCGCTCGCATGCGCGCTGGTCGCCGCCGCCTGCGGCCAGGATCGGGCCGCGGACGTCGCGGCCGCGACAACGCCGGATCGAGCAGCGACGACCGTCGCCCTGGCAACCGACAGCGAAACCGATGACGAGGCCCGCGCCGATCGTGCGGCCGCCGATGCGTTCCCGGCGATTCCGGTGATCGTGGTGCCGGAGATCGTCGGCGTGACGCCGGCACAGCGGGCATTGGAATCGTCGATGCAGGAGATTCTCGACCCGATCGCCGGGATCAGCGTGAGCCCGGCCCGCTGCGACGCCGGCGGCAGCCTGGTGCGCGACGCCGGCATCACCAGCGTCGACGCGCAGGGCAATCTGAGCCGCAACGGCGATGCCGGCATCTTCCGCATCGCCGCCGACGGCAGCGGCAGCGCCAACTTCGAAGGCGGGCTGGTCGTGGTCAACCGCGACGGCAGCGGCAGCATCAACGGCAGCGAAGACGGCGAAGACGATGCCATCGTCCGGGTCGAGGCCGACGGTTCCGGCAGCTACAACGGGCCGGCGGGCATGATCACCCTGGATGCCAAGGGCGCCGGCACCTGGAACGGCGAGGGCAGCCTGATCCGCAACAACGGCGACGGCAGCGGTACCTGGAACGGGCCCCTGGGCCTGGTCACGATCGACAAGGACGGTTCGGGCACGTGGAACGGTCCGCAGGGATTGATCCGCAACAACGGCGACGGCACCGGCCAGGTCGGCACGCCGGCGCGCACCATCAAGATGGAAGCGCTGGCTAAGGTGCCGCCGGCCGGGCGCTTCCCGCCGATCAAGAAGTTCGCCCCGCCGGGCGCACCTTGCGGTTATCTGGTCACCCTCAATGACCGGGTTTTGTTCGACTTCGACAAATCCGATATCCGCGCCGACGCGGCCAAGGTGCTCGATGCGCTTGCGGGCGCGCTCAAGGACATCGAGTCCGACGGCATGGAGATCGGCGGCCATACCGATGCCAAGGGCAGCGACGATTACAACCAGTCCCTGTCGGCGCGTCGCGCCGATGCCGTGGTCCAGGCCTTGCGGCAGCGCGGCGCCGCCGCCGACGCCTCGGCCAGGGGCTATGGCGAATCCTTGCCGGTGGCGCCCAACGAAATCGGCGGCCAGGACAATCCAGGCGGCCGTCAGCTCAACCGCCGGGTCGAGATCTTCGTGCGCAGCTGAGGCTGCCGGTGAGCATGGTCGGGCGCGTTCTTATCAGTGCTGCCGACCTGTCGTATCCTTCGCGCTTCTTCCAGCGGAGCTAGACAGTGGACTTTGAGACGATCGGAGAAGTGGTGCAGACCGACGAGTTGTCGGACGTCAACCAGCGTCTGCAGGACGGCTGGGTGATTCTCGCGATCGCCACCGGACATCGCGCGGACGGCGAGCCGCGCTTCGCGTATTCGATGGGGCTGCCCTACGAAGACGACGAGGAAGAAGAGGACGAAGACGAGGAAGAAGAAGGCGACGAGTAAACCCTCGCACCTGCTTCGCGTTGCGCTGCGGAGGGCCTCGGCCCTCCGCAGTCGTTTTGGGCCAGGTCGATCGCAGATGCGTCCGGGCAATGGCGCCGCGCATCGGTCCGCCGGGATTGAGCCGTGGACATCCGAATACACGCTTTCGGGGCGGCGTGGTTATGCGTGCAGAACCGCAATGATGGCTTTGTCTTGCGCTTCGGTTTGGCACCATCGAAATACGTGCTGAAAAGGAACCTCTTTCAGGGTGTTCCCTAGGTGCCGGAAGTATCGGGAAAGACTGGAATCGAGCCACACCCACTCGACGAGGCCTCCCCCATGTATCCCGACGGCATACGCCCCAACCGCCTGGCGATTCCGCCGCAGAGCGAACCCGAGACCGTGCCGAATCGAGTGCCTTCGGTTCCGGGAGACGCGCCCGCGCCCGCGCAGGCATCGTCGCCGACCGCAGTCGACCTCGCCGGTCGCGGCTATCATCAGGCGCAAGACAATCTCGATGTATTCAATCGTACTTTCAGCAGCCAGGAGGTCAGGAACGATCCCGTCCTGCTGGAGATGCGCGCCGGCTACGAGCAATCGGTAAAGCAGGCCCGGACCGGGCTCAAACAGGCGGTCGAGGCAGAGATCAAGGCCGGTTATCAGCGCGAATTCGAGGCGCGGCCGACCGGCGCGGTCTACGACGAGAGCACCATCGACAGTCACGGCAAGGCGATGGCTGCGCGTTACGGCGACGATCCGCAGATGAAGCGGGACGTCGAGACGATACTCGCCGAGGTCCGGCTCGACTTCGAGGTGAACTCGACCCTGGATACGGCGCGTGCGATGGGCGACCCGCGCAAGGCGCTGGACTACCTGCGCAGCGAGACGCCCAAGTTGTCGCCGGAGGCGCAGAAGAGCCTGGCCGGCAACGACGAAGTGCTCGGCTGGAAGCGGGAACTGGGCAAGCGCGACGGCGAAGCGGTCGCGCGTGCCTGGCGCGAGTTCGAGGCGGCCGAGCCGGGGACTTCCGATTACGATTTGAAGCGCCGAGTTCTACAGGGAGCGCTGGACGATTTGCGTGCCAACGCCGCCGACCCGGCTTACGCCGAGGCGGCGCTGAAGGGTGTGGGCGCCGCCGACTTGAAGAGTCTCGTCGACGGTTTCTACCGGATCGACAGCGCCAACCCGAACATCACGCCCGGTAACTTCGACTTCCTCAAGGACTACTTCGGCCCGCTCGCGCAAGTAGTGGCGACGGCCGACCGCGCCGGTGCGTTGCCGGCCGATACCAAGAAGGCCTTGTTCGAGTGCGGTCCGGCCGAACTGGCGCTATTCCTGCGCTCCGCGCCGCAGACCGAAGGGATGATGCGCGATGCGATGCAGATGCTCCTCGACGGCCCGGGCTATACCCCGGCCGGAAACTTCGCGATTCAGCAACTCATGGTCGGCATGGATCAGCATCCCCGACTGATGCAGGAACTGCTGGCCGATCCGAAATCGAAAGACCTGCTGTTCGGCGCCGGCCTGTTCGCGCCGGACCGCGGCACCCCCTACGAGCAGGACCTCGCGCGCGCCCTGAACGTGGCGCTGACCCCGGGCCAGGGCGATGCCGCCACCCAACAGAAAGCCTGGACGGCCTTGATCAAGGATTGCGACGACAAGGATTGGCGCGCGCATCCCAAGGGGAGAAAAGACGACGAAAAAGACGCCGGTTTCCGCGACCAGATCAACAGCCACCCGCTGCTGGCGCGGGCCATGGCCGAGCAGTTCAAGCACTACTTGCCGTGGGCTGCGAACCAGCAGGCGCAGAGGTATGCCGGCACCCATCCGATCCCATCGCTGCCCGCCGATGCTCTCAGACTGGACGGCTCTGTGTCGCCCGGCCAGATGACCAACTTCGTGGCTGCGCTGAGTTCCGACCCGCTGGCTCTCGACAGCCTGCTCAAGGAGACGACGCGTCTGTTCCAACAAGGCGGCTTGGCGGCCATGACGCCGGACATGTTGAAGTCCCGCGATCAACTGGCCCTACAGGGGCGCTTACAGGTCGATTTCGCATTGTTCTCCCTGCTACTGGGCGGAATTGCCCGTGCCGATATCGATGAGCAGGGGCGGCGAGACGCGATGGCCGATGCATTGAAGACCATCGTCATGGGCTACTTGCTGATGGCTCTTCCGCCGCTGATCGCGCCGTTCGTCGACGCCGCTGTATCTCCGGTGACTACCCCGTTGTCCAAGGACTTGGCGGATTTCGTGCAGAGCATGGCCAACGGCGAGCAGATCGACGCCAAGAAAGTGCTTGATTTGGCGGTCAAGGTGGTGCATGAGTACGTCGAGCGAAAGATCGCCGAGATCGTGCCGGACTGGACATACGGCGAGCGACAAACTCTGCTCAACTACATCATGGGTCAGTTCAAATCGACGGCGGGCGAAGGAGTCAACGATGAGTTCTCGAAGGGAATGAACTGATCGGTGTTCCCGACCCGCCGATGGTCGGCTTTGCCGACCGTCGGCCGATGCGAAACGCGTCCGCGACCGGATGCAGCTATTCGCCCAATGTCAGGCTCAGCATGATCCGGCGCTCGGGCTCGTAAGTCTGGATGCCGCTGGTGCCCGCCGCCCAGGCGTAGCGGTTGCCGGCGTTGTAGACGCGCACGCGCAGCGCCGCCGGGGTGCCGTGCCAATCGAAACGGTAGCGCGCACCGAGGTTGAGCAAGGTGTAGCCGGGCGTGCGGAAACGGTTCAGCGCATCGGCGGGGCGCGCGCCGTAGTAGTTGGCATCGGCGTCGAGCGACAAGCCCGGCAGGCCGGCGACACGATAGTTGAGACTCAGCAGCGCCTGCGCCGCGCTGCGTCCCAGCGGGCGTTTGCCGATCTTCGCATCGTCGACGAGTTCGCCGCGCAGCCGCAATCGCATCCGGGTGAGGCCGGCGACCAGGCTCAAGCGCTCGCTGAGGTGGCCAGCCAGCGACAGCTCGATGCCGCGATGCGAGACCTCGGTGAGGTAGCGATAAGCGGAAGCGCCGTCGAAACCGGGAGACGGCTTCTCGATCTCGAACGCCATCGCCAACAAGGCCAGGTCCGGGCGAGCCTGCCAGCGCAGTCCCAGTTCGTTCTGCCGCGCCAGGATCGGCGCCAGCACTTCGAAGCGGTTGCTGGCGTTCTCCGGCGCGGTCACGCCCTCTTCGATGCCGCGAGTGGTCGCGACGAAACCCGTCCATCGCTCGCCGAGCGGCGCGACCGCGGACGCGTTGTACAGCCAGGCCTGCGATGAACGCGATTGGCCGGGACCCAAGGCCGGCCGCGCGATCTGGTCGATGGCGGCGCGGCGGGTGCCGAGGTTCAAGGCGAAACCGCGTTGGTCGAGGTACTGCCAGCCCAGGCCGAGTTCGTACTGATCGATCGCCGCACGCGACTGCGCGGTCGATGTCGCTGCGTCGGCCAGGACCACCGGCATGCGGCCGTCGAGGATCGAGACCGGCCCGATAGCGAGATAGTCGACGCGCGGGTTGCGATAGCTCGATCGACGCAGGCGCGCGAGCAAGGTCAGTTCGTGGCGGCGCCGCTCGCCGGTCCAGTCGTAGCTGGCCATGGCTTCATGGCCCCAGGCGTCGATCCTGCGTCCGCGCGCGACGACGATGGCGGCATCGGCGTGGCCTTGCGGGGTAACGGCGTCGAACAGATTCAAGTCGGAGCGAGGCCGGTTCACTCCGGAGAACAGGCTCGACACTCGATAGTCCCAGGCGTTGTCGCGTGCGGCGGTGGCGGCGATGAGGCCGTAGGCGCTGTTGCGGGTGTCGTAGCGCGACCACGGCTGGCCGAGATACTTGAGGCGATCGGGCTCAGGCAACGGTTGCGTACCGGCGGGCGTGAAACCGACGTCGCCCTGATACTGATGCTCGTAACGCGTGAGCAGGCCGGTGAGTTGCCAGCGATCGCCCATCTGCAGCCGCGGCACCAGGCCGAGGCCGTAGTACTCGGCCTCGTTGCCGAAGATGTAGCGCGCGCTGTGCGTGCCGATGAAGCCGACGGCAAGCGAAGCGTCGCGGTCTTTCGATTGCCGCGCCGCATGGAAGCGCAGATACGGGCGCGGATTGCTGTCGCTGAGGTGCTGGAAGCCGAGTTCGAGCTTGGTCCGCTCGCGCTCGCCCGGGATCAGGCGATACTCGACCAGGCCCGAGGGCGCGGGGAAGTCGAGGTCGAGGGCGTTCGGCCCGACCTTGACCTGCACGCCTTCGACGACCGCGTCGGAAGGATTGGCGGCACGCACGAAATAGGCGCCGTCGAGGCGGTAGTTGCCGGCTTCCTGCAGATTGAAGCCGCGCACCAGCGATTCGGAATACAGCCCGATGCTTTCCTGGCCGATGCGCTGGCCGAAGGCGTCGGCGGCTTTCTGCGCCGTTGCCTGCTGCGCCTCGGCGGCGGCGCTGCAAAACAGGCCGGCCATGACGAGCAAGCGGCGGGGCGAGCGCCGACCGGGCCGGGCCTGCAGCAGCCGGGGTTGCAGCAAGGGCAGTGAGCGCATGGCGGGAGGCTGGAGCGGGAAGGCCTCCATTGAAGCGATACGGTGCTCGTTGACATAGCGCGGCGATCGGTGATGAGCTGTGCGCCGTATGCACAGCTCGAAGTCGCTGCCGCCCCTGGACGGCCTGAACGCAGTGATCGCCGCCCGCGATACCGGCTCGTTCACCGCGGCCGCGGAACGGCTCGGCCTGACCCATGGCGCGGTCAGCCGGCGCGTGCATGCGGTCGAGCACTGGCTGGGCACCGCGGTGTTCGAGCGGCACGGCCGCGGCGTTCGGGCGACCCCGGCCGGGCAGCGCTTCATCGCCCAGGTCGAGCAGGCCTTGAGCGCGATCAGCGACTCCGCCGATCGCTGGCGCCCGCGGCGCGAGCTGCCGGTGATCCGCCTGAGCGTGGTGCCGTCGTTCGCACGCCTGTGGTTGCTGCCGCGCATGCGCCTGCTGCAGGACGTGCCGGCGCAGCGCCGGGTCGAATTGACGATCGAACATCGTCTGGCCGATTTGTCCGGCGGCGAGGTCGACTTGGCCGTGCGCTATGGCAAGGGCCCGTGGCGTGACGCCTGCGCACAGTTGCTGTTCAAGGAACGCCTGCTGCCGGTGGCATCGCCCGACCTGGTCGCCGAACTCGGCGGCCACCCGGGCGCGAGCCGTCTGGCCGATGCGCCGCTGTTGCACGACTCCGATACCAGCCAGTGGCGTGCATGGCTGAAGGCGCAAGGCGTGGCTTATCGCAGTAAGGCCGCGGACCGGCGCTTCGAGGACTACGACCTGGTACTGGCCGCGGCCAAGTCCGGTCTCGGCGTCGCGTTATTGCGCTCGCCCTTGGCCGACGAAGCGCTCGCCTCCGGGCAGTTGGTGCGCCTATCGAAGGCGTGGCTGGCCAATCCGGCCTCGCACTACCTGGTCATGCGTTCGGGCGAAAGCCGCGGCATGGTGTTGGAAGCGGCGGCGAAACTGCTGGCCTTGTCGGCGCCGTTGCGGCGTTGAGCCGGGACGGCGTTTCAAAGCAGCTTGGTCACCGACAGCACCACCGGCCCGCCGACCGATTCGACGCCGGTGGTGGAGCAGGCATCCAACTGCGTCTGCAGCAAGGTCACCGTGCGTACCGTGGCGGCGCCGAGAAAGCGGCCGCTGACGATCTGGCCGGATTCGATCCGCACCACTTCGCCGACCGGCCGTTGCGTAACCACGGTGGTGGGTTGGATCAGGCTGGTCGTGCCGTCGCTCCATAGCACGGTCAGCGGCGGCGTCGGCGCCACACCGGAGAGGATTTCGCAGGAGAGGTTGGCGGTGCCAGAGGTGCCGTAGCTCGCGCTGGTCACGCCGAGCGGAATGCCGGCGCACGGAGCCAACAGTCCGCTCACCGAGAACGCGACCGGCTGCGGCGTGAAGGTCATGCCCGGATCGTACTCGGCGGTTTCGGTGCCGAGGCAAGTCAGGCTGACGGTTTGCGCGGTCGCCGTCGACGGCAGCCCGAGGGCCGACAGAACGAGTAGGGAAATCACGGCATCGGCGAGTGTCTTGCGGAAATTCATGACGGCTCCTCGGCGGATAGGTAGGTCTACGGCTTGCTTCATGGCGGTGCGGTTTCGACTTGCGATCGGTCGATCGGCGAGGCGATGACTGTCCGCCATGCCGCTGCGCAAGGCCACTCACCCTCATTCACACTGCGACCGTCATCGGGCCCGCGGCCATGCCGCATGCGCGGATTCACGCACACCTCATCCTGCTGAAGGATCGCTGCACGCCGTGCGCGCCATCACCCGTCTGTAACCGGTCGCGACCGAGGATCGATGCACATCGGCGTTGCTGCCGATCCGGTCCGAACCTGTGGAGGTCACGATGCTTCGTTACACGGTCATCTTCTTCATCATCGCCATCATCGCCGCGGTGCTCGGCTTCTCCGGCATCGCCGGCGCGGCGAGCAACATCGCATGGATCCTGTTCATCGCCTTCCTGATCCTAGCGGTCGTCTCGTTCTTCCGCGGGCGCCGAGTCTAGAGTCCGCGTTCGCCCGAAGTGTGCGAGGTCAGAGCGGGCGAATGAGGATGTTGCGGTAGGCGACTTCGTCGCCATGATCCTGCAGGCCGATGACGCCGCTGCGCGCAGCGGCGAACTCGGGCCAGTCCTTGAACTTGCTTTGCCTCAGTCGCGCCTTCCAGTCGGGCGAGTCGAGCCGATAGGCGACCACCTTGACCCCGTTCAACCAGTGCTCGACCTCCGCGCCGCGCACGCGGATGCGGGCCTGGTTCCATTCGCCGGCCGGTCGTGCGACGACCGTGCTCGGCGGATACAGGTCGTAGGCGGCCGCGGCCCAGCGCGTGCGGCCGTTGCCGGCGTCGGGATGGCGCTGGTCGTCGAGCACTTGGTATTCGATGGCGCTGCGATAGATCGGGGCCTGGGTTTCCGCGGCGCGGTAGAAAATGCCGCTGTTGCCGCCGGGCGCGATCTTCCACTCGATGCGCAGCTCGAAGTCGCGGTAAGCGCGGTCGCTGACCAGATCGCCGCCGGGCCCGCTGCGCACGATCGCGCCGTCGACCACGCGCCAGCCGGCAATCGGTTGGCCGCGCTGAGCGTACAGATGCCAGCCTTCGAGGCTGCGGCCGTCGAACAAACGCACGAAGCCCTTCTCGCGTTCGGTCTTCCTCGGAGCGTCTGTGCCGGGCCGGGCCTCGGCGGGAGGCACGGCCGGCGACGGCAGGGCCGATAACAGGATGAGCGCGGCGACGATGACAGACAGTCTCGGCATGATGGGCAACTCCGGTGATACAGAAGTGTCGGTGGCGCAGTGTCGGCGGCGCGCAGCGGTGTCGTGCCCGTCGGCGCCAGCGCGGCAGCGCCGATAGGCGACGGCGCCGGGTCAGGCCTCGGCTTTGAGCATGCCGGTCTTCCACGCGCGCGGCGACAGCCCGGTGGAGGCCTTGAACGCGCGCGACAGCGCGGCCTCGCTGCCGTAGCCCACGTCCATCGCGATCGTCTTCAACGGCCGGCCGCCTAGCAAGGCTTGCTGGGCCAGTCCGACGCGCCATTGCTGCAGATAAGTGCCGGGCGTGCAGCCGACGCTGTCGCGGAAGGCATTGGCGAACACGCTGCGCGACATGCCGGCGCGTGCGGCCAGCGTGTCCAGGGTCCAGTCGTGCTCGGGCGTTTCGTGGATGGCGACCACGGCATGCCGCAGTTGCGGATGCGACAGCCCGGCCAGCATGCCGACGCGGGTGCCGCCGCTCTCCATCAGGTGGCGCAGCACCTGGATCAGCACCACCTCGAACAGACGGTTGATCAGGGCCTGTCGGCCGCAGCGCCGTTCGAAGGCTTCCTCGAACAACAGCGCCAGCACCGGCTGGCTGCCGTCGATCTGGTCCAGCCCGATGCAGACGAAGGCCGGCAAGGCGGTGGCGATCGGGTTGGCGGCGCCGCCTTCGAACTGCAGGTTGGCGCAGGCCAGGTCGGCGCCGCGCTCGGCGTCGGTGATGAAGCGATGCGCGAGCGGACGAGGGTAGAGCAGCAGGCTCGGCACCTCGACGCGCAGCCCGGGCTCGCCTTCGTGCACCACCTCGACGGTGCCCTCGCGCACCAGATGCAGCTGGCCGGCGCCGTGCTCCGGCGTGAGGTCGTTGATGCCGCACAGGGCGCCGGCCTGGAACAGCCGGGCGCTGGCGGAGAAGCGTTCGAGCAGGGCTTCGAGGCGGTCGGTCATGGAAATACGATAGGTAAAGTTTTACGGACTATACGTCACGTGGAGTCCTGGCTGAGCCGGCAAAGTATCTCCCACGGGCCCAACGCCCACCCAACAAACCGGAGACCGCCATGACCACCCTGCAACGCTCGCTCGCCCTGTCCCTGCTGACCTTCGGCATCGCCACCTCGGCCCAGGCCGCCGGCCCCGTCGCTACCGCCACTGCCGCCTCGACCGAGCAGGCCGCTGCGCTGCGGCAGTCGTCCAACATCATCGTCACCCAGGACGGGGTCCAGCTCTACTACAAGGATTGGGGCCCGAAGGACGGCCCGGTCGTCGCCTTCAGCCACGGCTGGCCGTTGAGCTCGGACAGCTGGGAATCGCAGATGCTGTTCCTGGCCGAGCACGGCTACCGGGTGATCGCCCACGACCGCCGCGGCCACGGCCGTTCCAGCCAGCCCTGGGACGGCAACGACATGGATCACTACGCCGCCGACCTCAAGGCGGTGCTGGACACCCTCGACGTCCGCGATGCGGTGTTGGTCGGCTTCTCCACCGGCGGCGGCGAAGTCGCACGCTATCTCGGCCGCTACGGCAGCGAACGGGTGCGCAAGGCGGTGTTGGTCAGCGCGGTGCCGCCGCTGATGCTGAAGACCGCGGCCAACCCCGGAGGCCTGCCGCTCGAAGTGTTCGACGGACTGCGCAAGGCCTCGCGCGAAAACCGCGCGCAGTTGTACCTCGACATCGCCTCGGGCCCGTTCTACGGCTACAACCGTCCCGGCGCCAAGCCCTCGCCCGGCCTGATCGAATCGTTCCGCTCGCAGGGCATGCAGGCCGGCCACAAGAACACCTACGACTCGATCGCCGCGTTCTCGGCGACCGACTTCACCGAAGACCTCAAGCGCATCGACGTGCCGGTGCTGGTGATCCACGGCGACGACGACCAGATCGTGCCGATCGATGCTTCCGCACACGCCGCGGCCAAGCTGATCAAGAACGCGAAGCTGATCGTGTACCCGGGCGCGCCGCACGGTCTGCCGGATTCGCACAAAGACCGGCTCGACCGCGATCTGCTGGAGTTCGCCGGCAAATGATCGACGGCGGTGGCCCACGGCCACCGACGAGCGCAAGGCCCCGGTCGATCCGGGGCCTTGCGCGTTTTGTAGAAGCGAAACCGCAGCAGGGAGGGCTGCCCGCAAGCGGTCTGCGGCCGAGCGTGGAACCCGTGCCGCGACCATGGCCGAATTGTATTTTTTGTCGGTTCTGCCCGTCGGCGAATCGCAGAAAAAATCCTGGGAACTTAGCGCGGGGAGCGGATGCGGACAGGCGGCGACCGGAGCATTGGCCGTCTGCGCACGCGACGGCCGGGGCCGCCATCGAGCGGCATCAGCGCTGCTTGCGCACGGCTTTCGCTTTGGGCGCGCGCGAGCTCCGGCCGAGTTCGGTCAGTCGTTGCGGCGAGCCCTCGCCGTTGAGTTCGTCGAGCACGGCCGCCGGATAGTCGGCATACACGTTGCCCCACCAGCGCTTCGATTTGCTGTCCCAGACGCGCCAGCCGTCGGCGGGGACGGGTTTGCCGACGTAGCGTCGCTTGCGGGCTCCCATGCGTCACCTCCAAGCAGTTGCGGAGCGGCAGCGTAGGTCCGCCGCCCAGGCAAAGACAGATTCTGTTCTCGAAACCGTGATCCGATTCGCCAAGTCGAAAACCGGCGCTGGGGAATTTCTCGAAACTGGATGTCGCACGACGCGGTTCCGGATTTTTCCATTGGGCGCGCGCCGTAGACAACGGCAACCTGATGCCGCGATTACCGCACCAGGAGAGATCATGAAAGAAGCATGCTTATTGCCGCGCACGGGCAAACCGAGCCTGCGGCTGCTGTTGACGCGCGCCGCATTGTTGGCCGGCGGCTCGCTCGCATTGGCGGGCTGCCCCCAGCAGGAGGCCGCACCGCCCGCTACGGCAGCGCCGCTCGAAAACGCCACGCCCGCCGCGGCGCTGACGGTCGGTTCGGCGCCGCCCGCGTCGGTATCGCCGCAGGCCGCCGCGACCGCCCGTCCGGATTCGTCGGTAGCGGCCCCGACCCGCAGCGCGCTCGTCGCGTCGTGCACGCAGGTGAAGCAATACGAAGTCACCTTCGTCCTCGACCGGGCCTATCCCTGCGGCCAGTTCGCCAACGGCGACTACTGGGTCGCGCCGACCGCCGACAGCCTGGGCAAGGTCAAGGTGGTGTCGATCTCGCCGGCCTTCTCCAGCGGCCGCAACGGCTTCGAGGTGAACCCGACCCAGGTCGACCGCCAAGGCTTCGACTCGCGCGCAAGCAACTACCTCCGCTCGCTGGTGCCGGCGTTGCCCTATTCGGCCTCGCCGAACCAATCCATCGTCAAGGCGAAATCGCTTTCCACCTTCAACAAGACCGCGCTCGATACCGCGGTGGTGCTGACGGTGTTGGCCGCGCCTCCGGCCGATGGCGGCAGCACCTCGTTCCGTCCGCCGTACTTCGGCCGCAGCAAGCCGTTGTACTCGACCAACCGGCTGCGCCTGGATCGCTTGCCCTCGCTCGCGCCGCTGGCGTCGGCGCCGACCCTGAGTGCACTGTCGGCGAGGTACCAGCGTCTGCAACTGGATCACCAGTTGCATTGGAGCGCCGACGAGATCCATCCGCTCAAGAACATGCCGGACTACGGCGCCTGGATCGCGATGAACTTCGCCGAGGCATCACTGCGCCTGATGGTCGACGGCGATGCGGCCGAGCGCCGCAAGCTGGCGATCAACATGGTGCAGTACGGCATCGACCTCGATGCCGGGATGCAGGGCGGCTTGCATTTCAATGCCGACGGCGGTCACCGCCACGGCCGCAAGTTGGTGTTGGCCTTGTCGGCGCTGTTGCTCGACGACCCGGCGATGGCCGCGCGCGTGCGCGACTTCCAGCAGGGGACCTTCCAGGAGGACGGCCAGCTGTACGTCGGCGCCGGCGCCGGGCAGGTGTTGTTCGGCGGCCTGTGTTCGGCCGAGGACTACTGGGACAACCAGAACACCGGCGGCAACTCGCGCGATTGCCGCGATCCTTATGGCTACATCGACGGCGGCCAGGAACCCGGCGCCTACTATCAGATGTGCTGCACGGCCAAGGGCTACAAGGCCATCGCGCTGGCGCTGCGCTTGATGCCGTCGCTGCGCTGCATCTGGACCGACGACAAGATCCTGCGTTACGCCGACCGTTGGGTGAACCACGGTGCCTGGACCCAGCCCGACCCCTACCAGCCCAACGGCAACGGTGCGCTCGACAACAACCCCTCCGACGGCACCGGGCGCTGGCCGGCGCTGCACGGCGCCGCTCGCGACGGGGGCTACTACGGCAGCGAGTTCGCCGATGCGATGTGGACCGCCTACCGCGCGCAGGCCAGCGATACCTATAGCTGTCCCTGATCGAGGTATCTCGGCATAGCGCCCGACGATAGCGGTCGGGTGCGAAACCATCGAAGGGCCGCTCCATTCGTGGAGCGGCCCTTCTTGTTTCGGGCGGGCCGCTCGATACCGCGGTGCGATGTTTGCGCCGGCCGGGACCGCGGGCGGCGCGGCGAGCACAAGGCTAAGCTGGTGGCAGCCGACCGACCGGCGGCCTCGCCGCGATCACATGAAAATTCCGACTCTCATCGTCTGCGCTTTACTCGCCGTGACCGGTTGCGCCAGCTTCTCGGGCAGCGGTCGCGACGATGCCTTCTGCGGTGAAATGGTCAAGTTCGCGAATGCGACTCCCCTGAGCAGCCAGCATTCGGTCGAGTTGCTGACGAACTGGCCGGAGTGGAGCAAAAGCTGCCAGCATGAGGGCTACCAGCCCGGCAAAGATTTCTGCAAATGGCTGGTGCATAACACCTCGACCGAATTCGCTTACGGCAATATCCGCAGAGCGCTGTCCTGCCTCGATCCAGGCGCGAATTATGCCGGCGGTGGGCATGCTGTCCCGAGCTACCTGACCGGAAAGATCGAGTCCTACCGCGTGAAAGGCGCCGACGAGAACGTGCGCATCGAAGTGGAATACGCGGACCGCATCGAGGGGCAACCCTCCAAGCTCAAGATCACCGCCGAGCGTTGGGTGTTGGACGAGTGATTCCGGCTTGTTTCCGTTTCGTCCTGCAGTGCCCCCATCGATGGAACTGCGGCCCGGTGGATTGAGGGGGAGCCGGACCTTGCCGATGCGTGGGCCGTCTCGACTGCGAAATCGCCGGGATTCTTGCTATGTTGCCGGCACCGAGGGCCGCGCCGCAGCGAAGCCGAAAGCCACATTCGCGGGCAGGCCACCGGTCTTTCAGGGGGGGAGGGCGCAGGAGCGCCTTGCCGATATGGAACATCCAGGGGGCAGTATCCAATGAAGCAGTCGATGCAATCGGCCCGTCGCGGGCCGGTAGGTTTCTTTCGTGCGCGGATCGCAGTGGCGGTCGCGCTGGCCGCCCACGGCGCGGTCGCCGCGGCCAAGCCGCCGGAGCCTTTGCCGTATCCCTTGGCGCCTGAGCTCGCGGTCGAGTTGCACCTGACCCAGACCGAGCTGACGCCGGTCAGCGGTGTTTCCAGCCCCGTCGTCGACCCGGTGATGATGAACAGCCTGGTCACGAATCACGGCACGGCCGGATTGGTCGGCGGCCTGATCGGCGGCCTGATCGTCGGTGCCATCATCCAGAAAGGCGCGAACGACGGCGCCAAGTGGGGCAATGAAGTCATCGGTCCCTACGATTACCGGACCTCGATGGAGGCCAGCCTGCGCGCGGCGCTGGTGTCCGGCGGCATCACCCCGTCGCCGATCGTCAAGGTGGTGTTGCCCGAGCCCAAGCCCGAATCCAATACCGAACCCGGAGCGGCCGCCGCCAAGCCGGCGCCGGTCAGCAAGGGCCCGGTGGCGTGCACGAACCCGGTGCTGCGGCTGCGCCCACTGCGCTGGGCGCCGGTGAACAGCACGCTGGTGACCGGGCTCAATGCCAGCTTCTACGATTGCGTTCCCGGCAAGAAGGGCGGGCTCGAAGAGAAGCTGGCCTGGTCGCGGGGCTACCAGGTGTCGATGGTCGCGGACGCCGAGGCGATGCCGCGCAAGCAGCAGAAGGGCTATATCGAGGGGCTGGATGCGGCGCGTGTGCATCAACTGCTCGACCATGCCGCGGTCGAAGTGGCGGCGATGTTCGCTTACGAGTTTTCGCAGGAAGGCCGGGTCGAGCGCGAGCAGAAGGTCAGCGTATGGAACGGTCTGCGGCAGATACGCGCCGGAGAGTACTGGGTCTGGAACCGCCATCGTCACGCGATGTTGCCGGACATCCTGGGTACCTACCGCCTCAACGACGCTTCGATCGTCGCCTTCAGCGCCGCCACCGCAGCGCCGGCGACCGCCGTTGCGGCGCCCGCGACGCCTGTCGTCGGCGACGCCGTGGCTGGGCCGGCTGCGGCGGTCGCTCCTGCGGCACCCGCAAGTGCTGCGCCTTCCGCTCCTGCGGGTGCCGCAGCTCCCGCGGCCCCGCTCGTGCCTGCGGCACCCGCGCCGGCCACGCCCGAAGCCTCGGGCCCGGCCACCGGCGGCGATGCCGTGCAGGGAGGCTGACCGAGGGCATGGCGGTGCCCGGCCGTCGGCCGGTCTCGCTTGCCGCGATAACAGCAAAGGCCCGCAATGCGGGCCTTTGCTGTTTGCGGATGCCGCATTGAAACTCGTTACTCGCTCGGCGATGCGTATCCGTCGAGGTTGCTGACGATGTTCATGCACTTGCCGGTGCTGTCGCAGGCGGCGTGGGCGATGTTCTTGTTGTTGCAGTTGCCGTAGGTCTTGGTGGTCTGGCTGGTCGCCGGCAGGTTGCCGTTGGCCACCGGCAGGTAGAACACCGAGGATTGCGCGCCGATAACGTTGCACGAGGGCAGTTGGTTCGCGCCCTGGCTGTATTCCTCGACGAAGCTGACGGTCTGGCTCTTGAAGCCGCTCCAGGTGGCCGGGATGTTGATCGTGGCGACGGTGATGCTTTCGCCGGTCATCAGGTCGGTGACGACGCCGGTCACCTTGGTCGAGGCGCGGATCACGTCGACCTTGTACTTGTGGCCGGGCTTCCAGTTCCACTTGATTTGGCACTGCACGCCGCTGCCTTCGTGGGAAAAGTGGCCGCAGCTGGCGCGGCTCGATGCGTCCCAGCCGCTGGCGAGCCAGATCGAGAAGTTGAGCCAGCGCTGACCGCTGCGGTTTTGCAGGCCGATGTAGCCGCCGTCGCCGCCGTGGAACCAGAACTGGTTGGCCCAGTAATAGTTCGAACGCGAGCCGCCGTCGTGGTTGACCTGATCGTAGAAGGTGAGCTGGTTATAGCCGGCGGTGGTTGCCGGCCAATGCGCATCGGTGCTGACGATCCCGCCCACGACCACGGCCTGCGCGGTCGGCCCGATCAACATGCATGCTGCTGCGATCAGCCCGGTCAGAGCTAGCTTTTTCATTGCGGTTCCTCTTGCGGATGGGGCCGCCCGCGAATGCGGGTCGGTGCACGGCCTGGGTGCAGCGCGAACCTAGCGGTCCGCACGGCACAGTGGAACGGCCGATATCGTTGTCATCCGGGAGTGCGGCGGTAGCCGATCACGGTATCGATCATTGCCTCGCGATCCGCGCTTGGCCGGGTCATGAAGCTGCCGCGAGATATCCGCGGTGACCACGGAGATCGACGCCGTCGTCCTGTTTGCGCGGCGATGCATCAACCAAAGGCGCCTTCGTTGAAAGACAACGGTGTCTTCCGCGCCGATGCCCCATCGAGGCGATCGCAGCGCGTTGCGACTGGGCGGCTGTCGCCGTGATGCATCGGGCGCGAGCTCGCGCGGTGGGTTTCGGCCGCGATGCTTTAAGACTTCTTAGTCCGTTTCGCAGCGCCGTCTCGCCTGGACAGTCGCAGCGGGATCGTGCGAGGCCGGCGCGAACGCGGCCGGCACGCGCGCCCGGAGGCAAGCACTGCCTTCGCATCGGCCGATTCGGTGCAGCGCCTTGCTCCCCAAGCACGCCGCGAGCGGGTATCTTCACCGCCCTCCCGCGTCCCCAATGCTCCAATCGAGCCCCTATGGCCAAGAAACAGCTCCGTCGCGACCCCGGTTTCGACGCCTTCGTCCGTGTCCGCGGCGCGCGCGAGCACAACCTCAAGGACATCGACGTCGACATCCCGCGCGATGCGCTGGTGGTGTTTTCCGGCGTGTCGGGTTCGGGCAAGTCCTCGCTCGCTTTCGGCACCCTCTATGCCGAGGCGCAGCGGCGTTACCTGGAATCGCTGTCGCCGTACGCGCGGCGCCTGATCGATCAGGTCGGCGTGCCCGACGTCGATGCGATCGAAGGCCTGCCGCCGGCGGTGGCCTTGCAGCAGCAACGCGGCAGCCCGAACGTGCGTTCGACGGTGGGCAGCGTGACCACCTTGTCGAGTCTGCTGCGCATGCTGTATTCGCGCGCCGGCAGCTATCCGGCCCAGCAGCCGATGCTGTACGCCGAGGACTTCTCGCCGAACACGCCGCAGGGCGCGTGCCCGAATTGCCACGGCCTGGGCTATGTCTATGAAGTGACCGAGCAGTCGATGGTGCCGGACCCGTCGCTGAGCATCCGCGAGCGCGCCATCGCATCGTGGCCGCCGGCCTGGCACGGACAGAACCTGCGCGACATCCTGGTCACCCTGGGCTACGACATCGACAAGCCCTGGCGCGATCTGCCGAAGAAGGATCGCGAGTGGATCCTGTTCACCGAGGAACAGCCCTCGGTGCCGGTGTATGCCGGCTTCAGCGTCGCCGAGACCCGCGCCGCGCTGCGCCGCAAGGCCGAGCCCAGCTACATGGGCACCTACATGGGCGCGCGCAAGTACGTGCTGCATACCTTCGCCAGCACGCAGAGCGCGCTGATGAAGAAGCGCGTGTCGCGCTACATGATCGGCGCGCAGTGTCCGCTCTGCGACGGCCGGCGCCTGAAACGAGAGGCTTTGTCGGTGAGCTTCGCCGGGCTCGACATCGGCAGCCTGTCGCAGCTGTCGCTGGACCGGATCGCCGAGGTGCTGACGCCCGCGGCGGAAGGTCGCTTCGATGCCCCGGCCAGCGCCGCCACCCGCAGCCGCGCGGCCGGCCGCAGCGCCGAAGCCAAGCGCATCGCCGCCGGCGGGTTGGCGCATGCCGGCAGTTCCGACGTGCGGCGCACGCCCAACCTGTCCGAGGAAAAACGCATCGCCGCGCAGCGCATCGCCCATGACCTGGTCGAACGCATCGGCACTTTGCAGGCCTTGGGGCTCGGCTACCTGGCGATGGACCGGGCCACGCCGAGCCTGTCGCCGGGCGAATTGCAACGGCTGCGCCTGGCCACCCAGATCCGTTCCAATCTGTTCGGCGTGGTCTACGTGCTCGACGAGCCTTCGGCCGGCCTGCATCCGGCCGACAGCGAGGCCTTGCACCGCGCGCTCGACCAGCTCAAGGCCACCGGCAACACCGTGTTCGTGGTCGAGCACGACCTGGAGACCTTGCGCCGCGCCGACTGGTTGGTCGATGTCGGCCCCGACGCCGGACAACACGGCGGACGCATCCTCTACAGCGGCCCGCCCGAAGGGCTGCGCGAGATCGAAGCTTCGCGCACCCGGCCGTATCTGTTCGATCTCGTTGCCGCCGAGCCGCGGCCGCCGCGCAAACCGTCGGCCTGGCTGGAACTGCGCGGCCTGCATCGAAACAACCTGCACGGCCTCGACGCGCGCTTTCCCTTGGGCGCCTTCACCGCGGTCACCGGCGTGTCGGGTTCGGGCAAATCGAGTCTGGTCAGCCAGGCCTTGGTCGAACTGGTCGGCGAGCACCTGGGGCACGAGCCGGTGCCCGAAGAGAGCGACAACGACATGCCGCAGCCCGGCCCGCTCGCGCGCGTGTCCGGGCGGTTGCACGCCGGCGCCGACGCGATCAAACGCCTGGTCAACGTCGACCAGAAACCGATCGGCCGCACGCCCCGCTCGAACCTGGCCACCTACACCGGCTTGTTCGATCACGTACGCAAGCTGTTCGCCGCCACTGCGATGGCGAAGACGCGCCGCTACAACGCCGGGCGTTTTTCCTTCAACGTCGCTCAGGGCCGTTGCGACACCTGCGAGGGCGAGGGCTTCGTGCAGGTCGAACTGTTGTTCATGCCGACCGTATACGCGCCGTGCCCGACCTGCCACGGCAGCCGCTACAACGCCAAGACCCTCGAAGTCGTCTGGAACGGACGCAACATCGCCGAGGTGCTGGCGATGACGGTCGACGAAGCGCTGGCGTTCTTCGACGGCGAAGCGGCGATCCGCCGCTCGTTGAGCCTGCTGCACGACATCGGCCTGGGGTATCTGCGCCTGGGACAGCCGGCGACCGAGCTGTCCGGCGGCGAAGCGCAGCGCATCAAGTTGGCGACCGAGCTGCAGCGCAGCCAACACGGCGACACCTTGTACGTACTCGACGAGCCGACCACGGGCCTGCATGCGGCCGACGTCGACAAGCTGATGGCGCAGTTGCACGGCCTGGTCGAGGCAGGCAACACCGTGGTCGTGGTCGAACACGAGATGCGCGTGGTTGCCGACGCCGATTGGGTCATCGACATCGGCCCCGGCGCGGGCGAGCAGGGTGGACAGATCGTCGCCAGCGGCACGCCGCAGCAGGTCGCGCGATCGAAGGCGAGCCGCACTGCGCCGTATCTGCGCGAGGTGTTGGCTTGATTATCGGCTAGTAAGCTTGATCGGCACGCGTTCGGTACGTGTAGGAGCGACGTGAGTCGCGACCACGTACCTGGCCGGCGCGCCGTCACTTCCACGCAGCTCCAGGGTAGGAGCGGCGCGAGCCGCGACCGCGTTATGTCCGATGCGGTGTCTATGGCCGCCAGGCGATGAGGCAAGTGCAAGAGTTAAGAGCAAAGCTTCCGTCCGCTGACGCGGCCGGGTTTTACTTTCTTTTGCTGGCCCAAAAGTCCGTCTGGATTCCCTTCGATCAAAGCTAACCAAAGAAAAGGCCTTCCTTGACGAAGCTCCCCTGCGAGTTCGAAGCGCGCGCGGGGATTATCCGATAAGACATCCTTGTCTTATCGGAAAACGGCGCACGTCCTGTGCGCCGCCCTCCGGGTCTACGCTTGCATCGCAAGTTCGTCACTGCGCCAAGCTCATCACGGCAACGGCAACGGCAACGGCAACGTCGTTGCTGCTCTTGGGTAGGAGCGGCGCGAGCCGCGACCGCGGATCTACGGCTGCCGACGCGGGTAATCGTTGCGGCGTGGTCGCGGCTTGTGACCGAAGGGAATCCAGACGGACTCTTGTTGCTTATGACAAAAGAAAGTAACCCGCCGTTTTAGCGGCGGAAGCTTCTAGCGTTTGATCTGACCTTGCTTCTCAAGAAGCCATAAGCAAGTGCAAAGCTTCCGTCCGCTAACGCGGCCGGGTTACTTTCTTTTGCTAAGCCCAAAAGAAAGATAACCAAAGAAAAGGGCTCTCCTTGCAAGGGCACAGGCTACGAGTGCGATGCCCGCGCCGGGATTTTCCGATAAGACGTCCCTGTCTTATCGGAAAACGCCGCACGTCCTGTGCGGCGCCCTTCGGGTCTCCACTTGACCGGTAAAGCGGCAAAGCAGTTCAACATCTCGGCAACGGCAACGGCAACGGCAACGGCAACGGCAACGGCAACGGCAACGGCAACGGCAACGGCAACGGCAAAGCAGGAGTTACCGTTGCCTTAAAGGTTTTGCTGTTGTCGTTGTTGTGCGTCGCCTCGCATTCGCGAAGGTAATCGAAGACCCGAGGGGCGGCGCGCAGGGATGCGCGCCGTTTTTCATCGGGACAGGGATGTCCCGTATGAAAAATCCCCGCGTCGGCATCGCTCGTGCGGGCTGGTGATTCAAAGAAAAGCAACTTCTTTGGTTACCTTTGACCGAAGGGAATCCAGACGGACTTTTGTTGCTTATGACAAAAGAAAGTAACCCGCCGCTTTAGTGGCGGAAGCTCTTAGCGTTTGACCTTGCTTGAGAGAAGCGCCGCGAGACCTTCCCAGCGCGGTCGCGGCTTGCGCCGCTCCTACCCGGAAGCAACCGCGACCCGCTCGTCTCCCGGCACTAGACGACCGGTCTAATTGAGGCTATCGTGTCGCCCATGAACGCTAGCTCCGCCGCCATCGACGTCCGCCGGCACATCCTCGAGGTGGCCCACCCGCTGTTCCTGCGCAAGGGCTTCACCGCGGTCGGGCTGTCGGAGGTGTTGGCCGCGGCGCAGGTGCCGAAGGGCTCGTTCTATCACTACTTCGGCTCCAAGGAAGCCTTCGGCGAAGCGGTGCTCGAGGTCTATTTCGCCGAGTACCTGGGGCGGATGGACGCGTTGTTGTCGCAGCCCGGCACCGGGGCGCAGCGGACGATGGCCTTCTTCGAGGACTGGCTCGATTCGCAGACCGGCGAGGAAAACCAAAGCCGCTGCCCGGTGGTCAAGCTCGGCGCCGAGGTCTGCGATTTGTCGGAAAGCATGCGCGCGGCGCTGGCGCGCGGCACGCGCGGGGTCGTCGATCGTCTGGCCCAGTGCATCGAAGCAGGGCGCGTGGACGGCTCGCTCGCCGGTCTCGCCGATGCATCGGATTCGCAGGCGACCGCGGTCGCGCTCTACCAGAGCTGGCTCGGCGCCAGTCTGCTGGCCAAGATCGCCCGCGACCGCAGCGGCCTGGACATGGTCATGGCCGGCACGCGCGAGCGGCTGGGCCTGGCCCAAGACGCCTGAGCCGAGGCGGGAGCGTGCCTGCGTTCCCGCCTTTGTTTTGCCTGTTCTATAGACGACCGGTCTATTTGTTGAGCGGCCTGTCGTCAGCACCTCGCTTACGAACGATCCAACCCCCACCCCAGCGCTAAAGGAATGCACTCATGTCGCAACGCGATACCGTCAACCGCCGCATCGTCCTGGCCAACCGCCCGCGCGGCTTGCCGACGGCCCAGGATGTCCGCTTCGAAGAAACCGCCGTACCGACGCCCGACGAAGGCCAGGTGCTGCTGCGCACCCTGTACCTGTCGCTCGATCCCTACATGCGCAATCTGATGGACGAAGCCGGGACCAGTTACGCGCCGCCGGTGGCGCTGGGCGCGCCGATGGTCGGCGGCACGGTCAGCCGCGTCGCCGCCTCGCGGCACCCGCAGTTCCGCGTCGGCGAGGTGGTGCTCGGCAATGCCGGCTGGCAGGACTACGCCCTGTCCGATGGCAAGGATCTGCAGGCGCTCGGCGACATGCCGCAGCCCTCGTTCGCCCTCGGCGGCCTCGGCATGCCGGCGTTCACCGCTTACGTCGGCCTGCTCGACATCGGCCAGCCGCAAGCCGGCGAAACCGTGGTCGTGGCCGCGGCGACCGGTGCGGTCGGCTCGGTGGTCGGGCAGATCGCCAAGCTCAAGGGCGCGCGCGTGGTCGGCATCGCCGGCGGCGCCGACAAATGCCGCCATGCGGTCGAGGAACTCGGCTTCGACGTGTGCCTGGACCGCCACGACCCCCGACTGGCCGAACACCTTGCCGCGGCCTGCCCGGACGGCATCGACGTCTATTTCGAGAACGTCGGCGGCGCCGTGTTCGACGCGGTGTTGCCGCTGCTCAACATCGGCGCACGCGTGCCGGTCTGCGGCGTGATCGCGCATTACAACGGCGCTGAGCACACCTCGGGCCCGGACCGTTTGGCGCAGACGATGACTGCGCTGCTGCAGAAGCGCATCCGCATGCAGGGCTTCATCATCCTCGACCATTACGGCGATCGCTTCGAAACGTTCAGCCGCGACATGAGCCAGTGGGTCGCCGAAGGCCGGGTCAAGTTGCTCGAGGATGTCGTCGACGGCCTGGAGAATGCGCCGACGGCTTTCATCGGCCTGCTCGAAGGGCAGAACCTCGGCAAGCGCGTGGTGCGAGTCGCCGCGGCCTGAGGCAAGGCTCGGCCCGGCCTGCACGAGTAGGTTCGGCCCGAACGCCCGGCGCGCATGCGAGCGGCGTCCTCGCGGCTTGCATGCGTGCGACGGATTCAATCCGCGTCGGCGCCGGGCCGTTGCGCGATCGCATACACCGCCTGCACCACCTTGGCCATGCGTGCGTAGTCGAGCTTGTCGTAGGTGTCGCTGGCTTGATGGTAGGTCGTGCTGCGAAGGAAGGCGGTGTCGCTGACCATGAAGGCCGGATAGCCTTCATGCCAGTAGCTCAGGTGGTCGGAGAAATCGATGCCCTGCAATAGCGGCGGGGCATTGATCGAGTGCACCGGCAGGTCGGTCGCCCCGGCCATGATCGCCTTGAGCCGGCGCAGGCGGCCGAAGTCGCCCAGCCTGCCGACCAGGATCACGAAGTCGCCGCGGTCCGGGTACAAACGGTCCATGCCGCGCAGCGGATAACGCTGGCTACCGGGGCGGTCGCTGAAGCGGCCGATCATCTCCAGCGACAGCATGAACTCTACTTCGCGCCCGCTCGCCTTGAGCGAACGCGCATGCCAGGCGCTGCCCATGTGCTCGCTGCGGAAATGCGGCGGCTCTTCCAAGGTGTAGGCGACCAGTTCGACCGCATGCGCGGGCGGGTTGCGGCCGAGCAGACGCGCCAGCTCCAGCAAGCCGGCGACGCCGCTGGCGTTGTCGTCGGCGCCCGGCGTATGCGTGCGCGGCGAATAGCCGCGCGGATCGTCGGTGTCGAAGCCGACATCGGCGAAGGAATCGTAGTGCGCGCCGATCACCCGCACAGGCCCGCTGTCGGGGCCGAAGCGCACGATGAGGTTGCGGTAGGTGCGTTCTTCGACTTTCACGTCCTGGTGGGACACGCGGCCGCCGCTGTTGGCGAATTCGTCGCGGATGAAGTTCGCGGAGCGCTCCAGGCTGTCGGGCTGGTCGTAGCTGCGCGGATACAGATCGGCCGACAGGTGCCTGACGTCGGCCTTCAAGCGCGCGCTATCGACGGCCACAGGTTGCGAGGGCAAGGGGCTGACGAACGGTTGCACCACGGCGACCACGACGGCGGCGGCGATCGCTGCGAGGGCCGCAAGCAGCAGGAGAAAACGGCGAAACAGCATGGGAGCGACGGCCTTGTCTGCGGATCGGCCAGGACGAGGCCGGATGGGCAGATATACCAGCGAACGCGGTCGCCTTGCGACTGCGTCCGATGTGCCGCGGACTCCGTGGGCCGGTTCCCGGTGCCGGTCGACGTTTCCAACGGCAGGCATGGTCGCGATTCTCGGCCTTGCAGGTGGCGGCAACCGCGAATGCCGCGGTCGCGAGCCTTACAGTTTCTTCAGGCCTTGGTTGTCGAACCCGTCCGGGCTCTCTTTCATCGTCGACTCGGTGATGCTGGAAGCGCCGCGTCCGGCCAGCGTGTTCGCCACACCCAGGGCCAGATCGATCGCGACGGCGGTCTGGCCCAGCAACTTACGCGCGCCCGTGGTGGGTTCGAGGAAGTCGTAGCCGGCCATGACCGCTCTGATCGCCACTTCCTGGTTGGCCATGAAGGCCGCGATCGGAACCGCATTCGTCGCCGGCGCTGCGCCCGTGGTATTGGCGAGGGTGCGGTTGTACGCGCGGGCAAGCTCTTCTGCGGCCGCTGCCCTCTCGCTCTCGGGCAGTGTCCAATAGTTGATCACGACACGTGGAGTCGGGGCCGAGGTCGAGCCGGCACTGGAACCGGTACTGGAGATGGAAGCGGTAGTCGGCACGAAGTTGGTGAGGCTGACCGGCGCCGGAGGCGTGTAGTTGGTGGACTGATCGATGAAGTCCCGGTCGGCTTTCACCGCGGCCATCAACGAGCCGGTGTCGAAGCGGATCAGCCGCTCCCTGGTCCAGCCGGCGAGCACAAGATAACTGTGGGTGTTGCCGAGCGATTCGTCGAGCTGCCGCAGCAAGAGCGCCGGATGGGCCGGAACATCGCTGCCGCCGATACTGCCGCTGGTGCTGTCGCTGTCGCTGTCGCTGCCGCTATCGCTGCTGTCGTCATTTCTCAGCGATGCCCGGTCTGTGCTCATGTCTTCGTTGTAGTTCAAGACTCTGCGAAACTGCTCCAGGATCTGCGATTGGCGCTCCGTACCCATGCCGATCTGCTTCACCAAATCCCGCACCATCTCGTACCAATGCACGCGATGCAGCATGTCCATCGCCGCCCAATCGTCGGATCGCATCGGGGCTTTGAGGAGATGGCGGATGATGCCGTCCAGGGTCACCGCATCGATGCCGTCCTGGGGATCGACTTTCGAAAGCGCGAACAGATCGCTGATGGTTTTGGCTTTGGCTTTGGCTTTGGCGTCGGCCTGTTCGGCCTCTTTGGGCGGCTTGTTTCCCATGAGGGGCTCCCGTGGGCGCAATGGCGGAATGCACAAAGAAACGCCGTCGGCAGGCAGCCGTGAAACCCGAACGGCGAAGGGCGCTCGCGCCGCCGTGCGCGTTGACATGAGCCCCTGCGGGTGGAGGGCGGCCCCGGCCTGGCATTCGGGGCCGCCGCGCCGGCTCAGCCCGGGAACTCCGCGAGCGGCTGCCACACATCCGGCTTCACCCCGATGCGCAGATCGATCAGGTTCACGCCGACCGGCGACATCACCAGCAACTCCTTGGGCCGCGCGAACCAGATCACCGCGATCTTGGTCGCCATGTCGAGGTCGTTGCTGTTGAGGTACAGCTTCATCTTCGGCACGTTGTCCTTGCCGAGCACCGTCCACGGCTGCTGGACCAGGCCATCGGTATTGATGCGATAGAAGAACTGGTAGGTGTCGTAGGCGGTTTCTTCGTCCAGCCCCGTGCTGAAGAACCAACCGTTCTCGCGGTTCTTGTCGATGCACCAGCGCTCGGCTTCGATGGCCAGGGTGCCGGTGTTCACCAACTGCCTGAGGTTGGCGCGGCTGGTCTGGATGTTGTCCGATCTCCATGGCCTGAAGCCGCCGGATCGTTTGACATCGCCCGGGGTGCGCCCGGGTTTGCCCCCGATGGGGCCGTCTTCGCCGCGATAGGCATAAGTCATTGCATGTCTCCGTTTCGATGGGGTGAGGGCGAACGCGCGCTGTGTACGCAGCCGCTGTCGACCGCGGGCGCGGCGCCGGCCGTACCCGCATCGGAAACGAACGTTGTCGGAGGAGCCAGTGTGAAAGGCCGCTAGGCAGGCGCATATGCCGCGGCCGCGGGCGCGTGTCCGCTCATGCGCCGTGACAGAAGCCGCCGTACGCACTCGCATACGCCCGCCTGTCGCACCTCGATGGCCCCGGCCTTGCGCCGGGGCCATCGCGCAGACTCAATTTCCGTTGTAGTCCTCGAGGGGCAGCCACGCGTCCGGATTCCTGCCGATGCGCAGATCGATCCGGTTCACGCCGACCGGCGACATGACCAGCAACTGCATGGGGCTGGCCATCCAGATCACTGCGATCTTGGTCGCCGTGTCGAGGTCGTCGCTGTCGAGGTACAGGTGCATCTCCGGTGCGCCGATATCGCCCAGCACCGTCCATGCCTTCTGGGTCAGGCCGCTGATGTCGAAGCGGTAGAAATAGGGAGAGGCACGGTAGTCGGTCGGTTCATCCAGCTGCGAGCTGAAGAACCAGCCGTCCTTGCGGTCTTTTTCGCCGCACCAGCGCGCTGCTTCCAGAGCCAGGGTGCCGTTGTTCACCAACCTGCGCAGGTTGGCGCGGCTGATGGCGAGGCTATCCGAGTTCCACGGCTTGAAACCGCTGGCCAGCTTGATCTCGGATGGGATCACGCCGGTGGCGCTCTCACTGGGGTTTTCCGGGCAGAAATAGGCGTGGGTCATTGCGGTCTCCGTTTCGGTGGGGGGCGATCGAGCGGTTCCTTGCGCAGCGGCGACCGTGCCCGCATCGGAACCAAGGTTCTGCACAGGAGCTCGCGCTAAGTCGTCGCCGGCAGCGCTACCCGCGTGTTCGACTTGGCGCCGAGCCGGCTTGCGATGCGCTTGCCGAGGCGAATGCCGGGCTCTTCGACGTAGCGATAGGTGAGCAGGGCGCTCGCACACAGCAGCAGGGCACAGCCGAGGTAGACGATGCAGAACGCCGGACCGCCGCTGGCGGCATAAGTGCCGACGCCCGGGATCGCGAACACCGCGACCAGGATCAGCCCCTGCGAGAGGTAGATGCCGTAGCTGAGGTTGCTCAGCCGGCGCGAGGCCGGCCACGCCAACAGGCCGAACAAACGGTTGCCCGAGCAGACGATGAAGAAGAACGTGCCGGCGAGCGGGCACAGCAGGAACAACTGCGCCAACCCGATGCGCGGCGCGCCCGCGATCATGATGGCGAACAGCGCCGCCAGGCAAAGCAACGCGACCACGCCCCACAGCGGCCGCCGCCATTGCACGCGCGTGCCGATGCCGGCATGCAGCAGCGAGGCGACGAACATGCCGGCGCCGAGCATCAACACCAGCTCGGCCAACACCGCCAGAAAAAGTATCGGCCGCGGCTTGATGCCGGGCTCGAAGCCGCCGTGCCAGCTCGACGCGGCGATGGTCAGCAGGCACAAGGCGACCAGGCCGGCGCTGAAGGCCAGATGCCGGCCGCGGCGCACGAACCAGGCCGAGACCGGCAGGGAGAAATAGAACAGCCACTCGAAGAACAAGGTCCAGGTGACGCCGGCCAGGATGGTGCCGGTGTCGGCATACCCGTTGAGGGTCGGCGGTGGCGGCACGATGCCGAGCGCCAGCCAGCCCAGGGCCGAGGCGATCGCCTGCGACGGCGGCACCCTTAGCTCAAAGCCGGTGCGGTAGGCGACGATGGCGATCATCGTCAGCACCGCGACGAGATACATCGGCCCCAGACGGAACACACGGCCGATATACAGGGCTTTCCAGCCGGGGCGGCCGCCGGCCGTGAGCAGTTTGTTCCAGAACAGGAAGCCGGTGATCATGAAGAACAGGCAGATCCCGAGCAGGCCGGCGCTGTTGTAGAACGCCGACGGCGACGGTTTCCACACGCCGGTGCGCAGGTATTCGTGGTGCACGATGATGTGGCTGGCGAACACGCTGAGGGCGAGGAATCCGCGCAGGCCGTCGAGGGTGTCGCTGCGTTGGTCCGCTTGCGGCGGGGCGCGGTCGGCGGCGCGGAACCAGGGCAGGGCGGCGAAGGCCAAGGCCAGCGCCAGCATCGCGAAGTACGGCCATACCTGATGGATATCGACCATGCGGCTTCCGATGCGGGGCGGGGTGGATTGGCCGAGACTAGCGGCGCCGCCGGCGCGCTTCCGTTGGTTGGATCACGCTTCCTCATGCGCTGCGCGGCGGATGTCGAGACTCGGAACGGGGTTGCCGTTCGAGCGGACCTAGGTCGCATGCGCCGTGCTCGTGCGCAGGCATCGGCCCAGCGCGTACTCTCTCGTCGGCACCCTGGCATTCAAGCCGGGCCGCGATGCGCCGGCGCTGCCGTCGCCGGCGGCCCGCTGCAGACCCTTTTCGCATGACGGACGATTCGATGACCGCTTTGGACACACGTGGGGCGCCTTGGCTGCGCTGGCTGTTGCTGGCGCCGGCGATCGCCTTGTCCGCCGCGTGGGGCGGGCTGGCCTTGTGGTATCGATTGCCGCTGGCGGTGGCGTTCAAGAGCGCGATGGTGGCGGCCTTCGTGGTCAGCGCGCTCGCGGCGTTGTTCGCCTTGCGCCGCCTGCGCAAACCGGCGTTATGGGTCTATTTGTTGGCCTTCGCCGGCGTGCTGCTGTGGTGGAGCACGCTGCGCCCGTCGCAGAACCGGGCGTGGGCCGACGACGTGGCCCGCCACCTGCACGCGCAGGTCGACGGCGACCGGGTCCGGTTCGACAACGTGCGCAATTTCGATTGGCGCAGCGACGACGACTACACGCCGCGCTGGGAACGCCGCGAATACGACCTTGGTCGTCTGCAGTCGGCGGATCTGGTGTTGTCGTACTGGATGGGGCCGGCGATCGCCCACACCCTGGTGTCGTTCGGGTTCGACGACGGCCGCAAGTTGGTGTTCTCGGTCGAGATCCGCAAGGAGCGCGGCGAGCAGTTCTCGACCCTCGGCGGTTTCTTCCGCGAGTTCGAGACCACCCTGGTCGCGGCCGACGAGCGCGACATCCTGCGGGTGCGCAGCAACGTGCGCAACGAAGACGTCTATCTGTACCGGCTGCGCCTGCCGAAGGAGGCGCTGCGTTCGTTGTTTCTCAGCTATGTCGCCGAAGCCGGCGAGCTCGAACGGCAGCCGAGTTTCTACAACACCCTCACCAGCAACTGCACCACCATCGTGTTCGACCTGATGCGCCAGATTGCGCCGGGCCTGCCGCTCGATTACCGATTGCTGCTGTCGGGCTATCTGGCCGAGTACGCTTACGACCAAGACGGGTTGGTGCCGGGTTACGACTACCGCACCCTGCACGATCGCGGGCGCGTGACCGACCGCGCGCGCGCAGCGGGCGACTCGTCGGCGTTCTCGGAACTCATTCGCGAAGGCGTGCCCGGCGTGGCGGCCGATCAGGTCCGCGCTCGCTGAGGCCTCCGCGCGCGGATCGAGGCGTTGCGGCCAAGGCTTACTCGACGCGCGACAAGCCGAAACCCTGCAGGTACTCGTCGGTGACCTTGGGCATGCCGGGGCCGCTCCACACGAACGAGAAGATCGCATCCTCGTGGATGGTGTCGGTGATCTTCGGTGCGGTGACGCCGGGCACGCCGTCCAAGGCGGCCACGCCCAGGTCGGACATGGGCACAGGCGACAGCTTCGGATTGCCGTTACGCCTCAATCGGATCGACAGGCGCATGGCCTTCCCCTTGGTGGTGGACGTTGCGTGCGATACAGCTTAGGCGGTGGGCCGTGACTGCCCCGTCAGGTCCCGGGGGCTGCGGGCATAGCTCGCATGCAGCGGGATGCGGCAATGCAGGTCGACCCATGAGCGCATGAGTCCGAAGTCGGCCAGATAACGGTCGTTGAGATCCGGCTCGGCGCGCAGGCGCCATGCGAAAGACACGCACACGCAGGTCGAGGTTTGCCAACCGATTTCGGGTGCCGCCGAGCCGGGCAATGCATTGACGGCTTGCAGGGCGAGTTCGTGCAGCGGCGTGGCGAGGAATCGCGGATCCAGCGTCCGCCTCAGTGCCGCGACCCAGCGCGATCCCATTGGCCGATCGGTCGCCGCGCGATAGGCGCCGAAGCCATGCGCATGCTTGTCGTCGGGCTGGATGCGGCCGTCGGGCTCGTTCGTGCTGCTCATGGCGCGCATGACCGGCGGATACTGCGTGAGATTGCCGTTGCCTGGCCGTCCGATCGGTAGCTGCATGGTCGTCCCCTGGGCGGAAGTGTGCTTTCCAAGGCCAGCATGGGCGCGCCGGGTGACTGCCACCTAACCCCTGCGACGGCGGTTCAGTTTGAGCGCTCGCACCTGCGCCGCATCGCGGTCGGTTCGGGCCGATCACCGCCGTTCGAGCCATGCCGCGCGCCGCTCATTCGGCGGTGGACTCCAGCATCGTCAACAGTTCCGACAAGGCATCGTCGAGTGAGCGCAGGCTGGCCGGCGCTAGGCTCGCCATGATGCGGCGCTCGTTCTCGATGTGCGCCTCGACGGCCCGGTCGATCAGCGCCAGGCCAGCCGGCGTCAGTTGCACCAACAGGCTGCGCGCATCGCTCGGGTTGGCCCGGCGTTCGATCCAACCGGCCGCTTCCAGCCTTTGCAGGCGGTGGGTCATGGTGCCGGAGGTGATCATCAGCGCCGAGAACAGCGCGGTGGGCGCCAGGCAGTGGGGCGCGCCGGAACGCCGCAGCGTGGCCAGCACGTCGAACTCCCAACTGGTCATGTCGAAGGTCGAGAAGGTCTTGTCCAGCCGGCGCTGCAACAGGGCCGCGCAGCGCTTGACCCGGCCGATGGCGCCCATCGGGCTGGCGTCGAGATCGGGACGCTCGCGGCGCCATTGGTCGAGGATCGCGTCGACCGAGTCGGGCTGTCGTTTGCTCGTGACCACGAGGGCTCCCTGATTTGTCTTGACTTCAAGATAAACTGCCTTCAGGCTAGGATCTTATCTTGAATTGAAGATAATTTCATGAGCGCAGCCTCGCACCGCCCGGTCTGGATCGACATGCTCCTGACCGCCCTGGCCCCCGCCATCTGGGGTTCGACTTACATCGTCGCGTCCGAGCTGTTGCCGCCGGACCGGCCTTTCACCGCCGCCCTCATCCGCACCTTGCCGGCCGGCCTGTTGCTGGTCGCCTTCATGCGGCATTGGCCGGCGCGCGGCGAATGGCTCCGTCTGCTGGTCTTGTCGGGCTTGAACATCGCCGTCTTCCAGGCGCTGCTGTTCGTCGCCGCCTACCGCCTGCCCGGCGGTCTCGCCGCGGTGGTCGGCGCGATCCAGCCCTTGCTGGTGATCGCGCTGACCTGGGCGGTCGACCAGCGCCGGCCGCTGCAGTTCACCGTCTGGGCCTGCGTGCTCGGCGTGGTCGGCATGGGCGTGCTGCTGCTGTCGCCGGACACGGTCTGGGAGCCGGTCGGCATCGCCGCGGCCCTGGCCGGTGCCGCCTGCATGGCGACCGGCAACTACCTGACCCGGCGCTGGCGCAGCGACCTGCCGGTGTTCGCCCTGACCGGTTGGCAGTTGCTGCTCGGCGGCCTGATGTTGGCGCCGGTCGCCCTCGCCATCGATGCGCCGCTGCCGCGCCTGAGTCTGTTGCAGGTATCGGCCTATGCCTATTTGTCGATCGCCGGTGCGTTGCTGTCGTACGCCCTGTGGTTCCGCGGCCTGGCGCGTTTGCCGCAGGTAGCGGTGTCCTCGCTCGGCCTGTTGAGCCCACTGACCGCGGTGATCCTCGGCTGGGCCCTGCTGGGGCAAGCCCTTACCGGCGTCTCTCTGCTCGGCCTGCTGGTCGTGCTCGGCAGCGTCCTGGCCGTGCAATGGCGCAGCAGCCGGCCGGCCTGAACCAGCGGCCTGCGTTCTCGCTGCGCCCCTCCAAGCCTCTCATCAAGAAGTGCCATGAACCATCCGATCAGACAACTCATCGAATCGCGCGTGTCGGCCAACCGTTACGACCCCGACCGACGGATTTCCGACGAAGACATCGCCGCCCTGGTCGATCAGGCCACGCGCGCGCCGTCGGCGTACCACTTCCAGAATTGGAAATTCATCGCCGTGCGCACGCCCGAGGCGAAAGCGCGCCTGAAAGCGCTGTCCTACGGCCAGCAGAAGATCGCCGACGCCTCGGTCGCCTTCATCGTCTGCGGCACGCTCGCGGCGCACGAACACCTGCAGCGGGCGCTACAGCCCTCGGTCGAGGCCGGGATCATGGCGCAGTCGATGGCCGACGGTTGGGTGGCCCAGGCGGCGCGTGCGCACGCCGACGATCCGTCCTTGCAACGCGACGAAGCGATTCGTTCGGCGTCGCTGGCGGCGATGACCTTGATCCTCGCCGCCGAAGGCATGGGCTGGGCCACCGGCGCGATGGGCGGGATCGATTTCGCGGGCGTCGCGCGCGAGTTCGCGCTCGACGCCGACGAAGTGCCGGTGCTGGTCGTCACCGTCGGCCATCCGCTGCCGGGCAACTGGCCGCAAAAACCGCGCAAGCCGGTGCACGAAGTCATCGCCTACGTTTGAACGTGCCGGTGCCGGCTCGGGCCGGCGCCGGCATCAGCCCGGGCGGACCCGGGTCGAGAGGAATTCGGTGAGCGCGCGGCCGATCGCGTGCGGTGCGTCTTCCTGCAGGTAGTGAATGCCCGGCACGGTCACTTCGGTCTGGTTCTTCCAACTGCGGCAGAACTCGCGCGCGCGTCCGGTCAACAAGGCCCCGGGCTCGGCGTTGACGAACAACTTCGGCAGCGTGCTCGACGCCAGCCAATCGGCGTACGCGTCCACCGCCTGGGCGACGTCGGCCGGCTCGCCGTCGATCGGCAGCTCGCGTGCGAACGCCAAAGTCGGCAGGCGCGATTCGCGGGTCGCGAACGGCGCGCGATAGGCCTGCAATTCCTCTTCGCTGAGTTGGCGCAGGATGCTCTTGGGCAGTACGGTCTCGACGAAGAAGTTCTCGTCGAGCACGAGTCGTTCGCCCTGTTGCGAACGCATCGCCCGGAACAAGGTGTCGCGGCCGGGCGGGAAATCCGCCCAGGTCCGCGACTGCACCAGCGATTCCATATAGGCGATCGCGGCGACGCGCTGCGGGAACCGGCGCGCGTAATGGAAGCCGAGCGCCGAGCCCCAGTCGTGCAGGACCAGGGTGATGCCGTCGGGCAGGTCCTTGGCTTCGAACCAGGCGTCGAGATAGCGCACGTGGTCGGCGAAACGATAACCGCCGCCGGGTATCGGGCCGGACTGGCCCATGCCGGCCAAGTCCGGTGCGAGACAGCGGCCGAGGTGGCGTACCTGCGGAATGATGTTGCGCCACAGATAGGACGAGGTCGGATTGCCGTGCAGGAACACGATCGGCGCGCCCTCGCCGACATCGACATAGCTGATCTCGGTATCGAGCACGTGGATGCGCCGGCGCGGCAGGGTGTCGATGGGCAGGACGGGGTATTCGCTGGCGTTCATCGCAGACCTTTCGATTGGACTGGGCAGATTTTTTCCGCGCCGCCCGCGTGCCGGTAGGGCCAGATCCAGGCAAAACCGAGGGGCCAGCGGGGCGGCGGCGAGGGCTTGCGCACGCAGGCTGCCCTGATTCGCGCGCAGAAGCGTGGACTGTCGCCGATCGGGCACCGCCGACGCATTCCCGGTACGCGCCGGGCGGGTACTATCCGAGGCGCAGGGGGCGATATCTGAGGATGACCGCGATGACATCATCGGGGCAGAGCTTGCCGCGCGTGGCCTTGGTGGAAGACGACGCGCTGCTGCGCGAGCGGGTGTTGGTGCCGGGCCTGGCGAACTTCGGTTTCGCGGTGACCGGCATGGACACGGCAGCCGCGCTGCACCTGCATCTGGCCGCGGCGACGTTCGACATCGTCGTGCTGGATGTGGGCCTGCCCGATGCAGACGGCTTTGCAGTCGCGCGCGAGGTGCGCGAGGCTTTTCCCGGCATCGGCATCGTCATGCTGACCGGACGCGGCGACACCTTGGATCGTGTGCGCGGATTGAGCCAGGGCGCCGACGCTTATCTGACCAAGCCGGCCGAGGTCGAAGTGCTGGCGGCGACTTTGCACAGTCTGGCGCGTCGCTTGCGCGGTGCAGCACCGGTGCGCCGCCGCTGGCAGCTCGACGCCGATGGCTGGTGCCTGCTGTCGCCGTCCGGTGGCGCGGTGGCACTGACCCGTACCGAGCGCCGCGTCGTCGAGCGACTCACCGCTGCATCCGGACAGTTGGTGACGCGCGAGCAACTGGTCGCGGCGCTGAGCGACAATGTCTACGACTTCGACATGCACCGCCTCGATTCGCTGGTCTATCGCTTGCGCCGCAAGGTCGCCGACGCCTGCGGCGAACCTTTGCCGCTCAACGCCGTGCACGGCGAAGGCTACGTACTCGGCGGCGCGCACTGAACGATCGGTCCGACCTAGTCGTCAGGCCATGGCCTCGGCGTTATCGACCGCCTCGTGGGCCAACGGCAGGCGAATGGTGAACGCGGTGCCTGCGCCGGGCGCGCTGTCGACGCGGATATCGCCCCCCAGGGCCTTGACCAGGTCGTGCACCACCGACAGGCCCAGGCCGGTGCCATGGGCAGCCAGCTTGGTGCTGAAGAACGGTTCGAACACGCGTTCGCGCACGTGCTCGTCCATGCCCAGGCCGTTGTCGGCCAGGCGGATTTCGATCTCGCCGCCTTGCGCCGTTGCGGCGATCGCGAAGCGGCCGCCGTCGGGCATCGCATCGCGCGCGTTCGCGGCGATATTGAGCACCATCAGCTCGAACTCGCTGCGATCCAGACGCACCGGCAATGCGGCGGCGACGGCCGGCAGTTCCAGGCGGACCGCGGCAGGCAGCAGCTGCCGCAGCATCGGCTGCAGGTCGCGCAGCGCGCGCGCCGCATCGAAGGTCTCGATCCGCAGCACGTCGTTGCGGCTGAAGATGAGCAGCTTGCGGGTCACCGCGCAGCCGCGCTCGGCCGCTTCCTCGACGCCCTCGAGGGCGGCGGCCAAGGCCGCGCTGCGTTCGCGCGGGTCCGACAGGTCGAGCGCGGCATCGCGCTGCGCGGCGAAGCCCTGGATCAGCCCGAGGATGTTGTTGAAATCATGGGCGATGCCGCTGGCCAGGCGTCCGCTGGCCTCCATCTTCTGGGCATGGATGAGCTGGGTCTGGGCGCGTTCGCGCCGGGCCATCTCCAATTGCAGTTCGCGGCCGCGCGCGTTCGATTCGTCCAGGCTTTCGCGCAATGCAGTGACGGCGCGGTCGAGGATCGCGGTGATGATCAGGTAGCTCGCCACCAGCGAGGGCGCGTTGCGCAGGGCATTGCCGATCCATTGCGGGCCCTTGGCGGTGTTGTGGGCATCGGTGGCGAAACCGATGGCGAAGATCGCCAGCAACAACGCGAACACCGTCCACAGCGCGCGCCGGCCCAGCACTACGCCGGCGATGACCAGGGTCAGGATCATCGCGGTCTGGTCGATCAATTGCGCCTGCGTGCCGAGCTTGTGGAAGGCCAGCGCCAGCGAGGTCAACAGCGCGCCGAGGAACAGCATCATCGCCGTGCGGTAACGATCGCGGCGGATCAGCCGCACGCACAACAACGCCAGCGCGGCGGTGGTCAGGTCGAGCAGCAGGACGATGGCCCAGCCCGCGGGAATCGGCCGCGACGACAGATGCCAGGCCCAGTTGGCCGGCAGGGCGATGCCGTAGAACAACAGCAGCAACTGCATCGCCGGCGCGTTGCGGCGATCGACGGCATCGGCGATGGGGGCGCTGCGCAACCAGTGCGCGAAGGGTTTCCACATGGGCAGGCGGCTCGTCGTGTCGGACGCAGAGGGATGACGCAGCGGCACGGTCGCACGTCGTCCATGGCGCTGGCGATCCGAACGGCCGCGGCCGTCGGTGAGAACTCGGTGATTATTCGGTGAGATCGCGAGCGTGACAACGCGGAAGCCGGCGTCTTAGGTTCGCACTCAGCCGATGTCGTCATCCACGTACGCGGCGAATCATCCAGGCGACCGGCCAGGGCGGGGCCGGCCATTCATCCAACGGCATTCGATGCGACGGCATCGACCGGTCTTCCGGTCGTTCTGGGCCGACGGGCGTCGCATGCCTCCGAAACGACACAGTGGGCGGGAGAGCGTATCGATGAACAAGATTTTCAGCCGCGTATGGAGTCACGCCAAGCAGGCGATGGTGGTGACCTCGGAATTGGCCTCGAGCGGCGGCAAGCGCGATGGCCGTCGCCGCCTGGCCGATGCCAGCGCCGGCGTGGCGGCGATGAGCCTGTTGCTGGCACTGGGCGCTCCACCTGCGTGGGCCGACGACGNGTCGGCAAGACGACGAGCGCCGCGCCGACGGCCGAATCGATCGCCGCCGACGAGACTTGCGCACGCGCGCAGGCCGACGATGCGGCGGATATCGATTGCGCCGCGGCCGCACAGGCCGTCGCCGCGGCGACGCCGATCGTCGATACGCCCTACTTCAAGATCAACGGCCCCGAAGACCTGCCGTGGACGCCGGAAGTCGAAGGTCCGGTCGATGCCATCGCCGACGGCTACAGCGCGATCGCGATGGGCTCCGGCGCCAAGGCCGAAGGCGACTACGCCAGCGCCATCGGCGACAGCAGTTGGGCGGCGAACAATGCCGCCACCGCGGTCGGCGCGCAGAGCGCGGGTGTAGGCATCGGCGCCAGCGCTTTCGGCCAGGGCGCGATGGGCTTCGGCGATGCCAGCACCGCGATCGGCCAGAGTGCGTTCGCCGGCGGTTTCGGCAACACCGCGCTCGGCGCCGGCGCCGAGGCCACCGCCGAACAAGCCGCCACCGCGCTGGGCGCCTTGAGCACCGCGGCAGGAATGGGTTCGGTTGCGATCGGCGGTTATGCCCAGGCCTATGGCAGCGGCAGCCTGGTCGGCGGCTTCAATGCCGGCGCCAACGGCGAAGCCGGCGTGGCCCTGGGCGCGAATTCGCGTGCGGTGGCCGGCGACTTCGGCGTGGCCATCGGCGGCTATGCCAACGCGGTCGGCGGCGGCAGCGTCGGCATCGGCGGCAACAGCCTGGCTTATGGCGCGCGCGCGGTCGCGCTCGGCCACAACGCCGCGGCGAGCGGCGAAGGCGCCATCGCCATCGGCGGCAGCGAATGGGTCGATCTCGATGGCGACGGCGCGCCCGATGTCGGCGAGGCGACCTATGCCGAAGGCCAGAACGCGGTCGCGATCGGCAACGTCGCCGGCGCCAGCGGCATCGGCGCGCAGGCGATCGGCGATCACGCCAGCGCCTTGAACCACAACGCCACCGCCAGCGGCGCGCAGAGCCTGGCTGCGGGCGAGGCGAGCACCGCGACCGGCGCTTACAGCGTCGCCAGCGGCGTCGAGAGCAGTGCCTACGGCTATCAGAGCCAGGCCGCGGGCGATCATGCCACCGCGGCCGGCGGTTCCAGCCTGGCCTTGGGTCAGGGCGCTTCCGCGTTCGGTACCGCCGCCAACGCGATCGGCGACTACAGCATCGCCAGCGGGTATGGCAGCGTCGCCGACGGCGCGAATTCGGTCGCCCACGGCAACGGCGCGCAAGCCCAGGGCGGCGGTGCCATTGCTCTGGGCAGCGCCAGCGTCGCGATGCACGGCAACGGCATCGCCATCGGCAACCAGAGCCTCGCCCAGGGCTTGGGCGCGACCGCGATCGGCGGTCTGGCCGAGGCCAGCGGTTTGTTCGCCACCGCTCACGGCATGTTCGCCTGGGCCAACGGACGCGAGAGTTCGGCCTTCGGCGCGGCGGCGACCGCCAACGGTTGGAAGGCGAGCGCGCTCGGCGTGGGGGCGTGGGCCGAGGGGCTGTTCGCCACCGCGCTCGGCGCCGATGCGCAGGCCAAGGACGTATCGGTCGCGGTCGGCCAGGGCACGCTCGCCGACATCGCCTCCACCGCCGTCGGCGTGCAGGCGCGCGCCGGCGAAGGCGGCGTTTCGGTCGGCAACAACACCTTGACCTCGCTCAACAGCGTCGCCCTCGGCCGCGAAAGCTGGGCCACCGGCACCGAAGCCACTTCGGTTGGCTACAACAGCTACGGCAATGGCGACGGCGCCGCGGCCCTGGGCTCGAACGCGTGGGCGATGGCGGGCAACAGCACCGCGGTCGGCTCCTACACGTCGGCAACGGCCGACAACAGCGTCGCTCTCGGCCACGGCTCCAGTACCGGCGAACGTGCCAACACGGTGTCGGTCGGCGCCGCGCAAGCCTGGACCGATCAATACGGCAACACCTTCGCCGCGATCGACCGGCAGATCGCCAACGTCGCCGCCGGCACCGAGGCGACCGACGCGGTCAACAAGGCCCAGCTCGATGCCGTCGCCGACACCGTCGGCGATGCCAACGATTACCTCGCTGCCGATGGCGCCGGCGACGGCAGCGATGCCGCCATCGCCGATGCCGAACATGCCAGCGCGGTCGGCGCCAACGCCGTCGCCGGTGGCGTCGAGAGCACCGCGGTGGGTTATCAAAGCAATGCGGTCGGCGATCATTCGACCGCGGTCGGCGGTTCCAGCCTGGCCCTGGGGCAGGGCGCATCGGCGTTCGGCACCGGCGCCAACGCAATCGGCGAACAGAGCACCGCCAACGGCTACGGCGCGGTCGCCAACGGCGCGAACAGCGCCGCGGTCGGCAGCGATGCCCTCGCCGACGGCGACGACAGCTTCGCCGGCGGCAACGGCGCGCAAGCCAACGGTGGCGGCGCGGTCGCGCTCGGCGCCGGTTCGGTGTCGAACGGCGCCTTGGGTGTGTCGATCGGTTCGGGCGCGCAGAACAACGGCTTCCTCGCGACCGCGGTCGGCGGCCTGGCGCTCGCCGATGCGCCGTTCTCGACCGCGCTCGGCAGCTTCGCGACCGCGTCGGCCTGGCAATCGACCGCGGTCGGTTCCGGCGCGTATGCGCAGGGTTGGAACTCGACTTCGGTCGGCGCCAACTCCAGCGCAGGCGGCGGTGGCGTCGCCGTCGGTGTCGGCGCCAAATCCGGCTACTGGCAGTTCGACGAGAGCACCGGCGAGAACGTCTACATCGCCACCAGCGGCACTGCGATCGGTGAGAACGCCGCCGCGACCGGGCAGTACAGCACCGCCCTGGGCGGTTTCTCGGCGGGCTCCTTCAGCTCCGCCGGCGCGAGCGGTCTGTACAGCACCGCGCTCGGCGCCGGTGCGTATGCCGGTTCGTACTGGGACAGCAGCCTGGTCGGCGACTACACCACGGCGGTGGGCGCCGAGAGCTGGGCGATAGGCGGCTCCTCGACCTCACTGGGCTTCAACAGTTTCGCCCAGGCCGAGCACGCGACCGTGCTCGGCGCCAATGCCTGGACCACGCCGGATGCCGCCAATGCGGTGGCCTTGGGCGAGGGTTCGCTGGCCGACCGCGCCGACAGCGTATCGGTGGGCGCGGCCCGCGCCTGGACCGATGCCGGCGGCACCGTGCACGCCGCCATCGATCGCCAGATCGCCAACGTCGCGGCCGGCACCGAAGCCACCGATGCGGTCAACAAGGCGCAGCTCGATGCGGTGGCCGGCGGCGTCAGTCAGGCCAATCACTACTTCAAGTCCAGCGGCAAGCAGGACGGCAGCGACGATGCCAGCATCAACGGCCAAGGCGCATTGGCCGCGGGAGCGAGTGCGGTCGCCAACGCTAACGGCAGCACCGCGGTCGGCGCCAACGCTCGCGCCGACAAGGTCAGTGGGTCGGCGTTCGGCAGCAACGCCCGGGCCGCCGAAACCAACGCTACCGCCCTGGGTGCGAACAGCCAGGCGATCGCCGCGACGGCGACGGCGGCCGGTTCCAATGCACAGGCGCGAGCCCAAGCGTCCACCGCGATCGGTTACGACGCGCGCGTTGCCGACGCCGCGCAGGACGGCACCGCGCTCGGTGCGCGTGCCCGGGTCACGGCGGCCAATGCGGTGGCGGTGGGTGCGGGCTCGGTCGCCGACCGCGCCGGCACGGTCGCGGTGGGCGCTGCCGGCAAGGAACGCCAGATCGCTCATCTCAAGGCCGGCAGCGCGAACACCGATGCGGTCAACGTCGGTCAGTTGAACGCGGCGGTCGGCGAGATCGACGAAGCACTCGCCACCACGGTCAAGTACGACGATGACGGCAAGAGCGCACTGACTCTGGAAGGCGCGAACGGCACGGTGATCGGCAACGTCGCCGACGGCCGGCTCGCCGGCGGCAGCCGCGAAGCGGTCAACGGCGGCCAGTTGTTCCAGCTCGGCGACAGCACCGCGCAGATGCTCGGCGGCGGCGCATCGATGGGGCCGAGCGGCATGATCGGGCCGACCTACGCCATCCAGGGCGGCAGTTACTACAACGTCGGCGATGCGCTCGGCGCGCTCGATGGAGCCATCGACGGACTCGATGCGCGCGTCGATCAGCTCGAGCACAAGCCGGGCAACGGCAATGGCAACGGCCATGGCAAGGACAAGGCGGCGGTCGCTGGCGAAGGCGCGGTGGCTTCGACCGGATCGGCGGGCAGTGCGCCAGTCGCGCTCGAAGCCAATGCGGCCTCGCTCGCCAGTGCCGGCAACGAAGGCATTCCGCCCCCGGTCGCCGCCGGCGTCGGCGCCACCGATGCGGCCAACGTGCAACAGGTGCAGGCCGCCAACGCGCAAGCGGTCGGCAGCGCCAATGCCTATACCGACAGCGCCGCGACGCGCACCTTGTCGTCGGCCAACGCCTACACCGACAGCCGCTACCAGGCGTTGAGCGATGAGTTCACCGGTCTGCGCGACGAACTGGGCCTGCGTCTCAACAAGCAGGACCAGCGTATCGACCGCCAGGGTGCGATGAGCGCGGCGATGATGAACATGTCCATCAACGCCGCCAACAGCCGCAGCCCGCGCGGACGCATCGCCGTGGGCGCCGGCTGGCAGAACGGCGAAAGCGCCTTGTCGGTCGGTTATTCCAAGGCGATCGGCGAACGCGCCTCGATGAGCATCGGCGGCGCTTTCAGCAGCGACGACTCGTCGGCCGGTATCGGCTTCGGCTTCGATCTGTGAGCCGGTTGCCGTTGTCGTAACGCCTCGCTCTTTCCTGCGCCGGCTCGCCTGCGCAGGAAAGACACAGGTCAGCGCAGCGTCAGTCCGCTTCGCGCCTATCCACCCACAAAACAGCGAGCGCCGCGACCGGATCCCCCGCAACGGTCGCCTTGCCCGCATCCGAATCGCACTTCCCTGGGAGAGAGATATGAAGAAGAGCACGCGCATCCTCTGCAACGGCGCGCTGGCCACCGCCGTCATCGCCGGCCTGTCGGCCTTCGCTTCGGGCTACCTGACCGGTGCCGCGCCGTGGCCGGCGTCGGGCCTGACCGCACTGGCGACGGCGAACGGCCCGGTCGCCGGCGCGCCATCCGTGCGCAAGACCTTGCTCGGCAGCGCGCCGGCGCAAGCGCGCTTCGATCGCATCATCGTCCGCTACCAGGACGCCGCACAGACGCGCAGCCGTCCTGCCTCCGTGCTCGGCGCGGTGAATGCCGCGGCGACGCGTGCCGGCCTGGCCGGATCGCGTGCCCTCGCCGGCCACGGCGCGTCCGTACTCGACGTGCAGCACGTGCGCCGATTGGCGACGGGCGCCGACGTGCTGCGTTTGTCGCGCGGCCTCGACCGCGGCGAAACCGACCGGCTGCTGGCGGAACTGCGCGCCGATCCGGCAGTGAAGTACGCCCAGCCCGATTACCTCAAGCAACGCCTGGACTTCGTCCCCGACGACCCGCGTTTCGACCTGCAGTGGCACTACACCCACCCGAGCGCGGGCATCGACGCACCGGCCGCCTGGGACACCAGCCACGGCGACGGTGTCGTGGTGGCGGTGCTCGACACCGGCTACCTCGATCATGCCGATCTCAACGCCAACATCGTGGCCGGTTACGACTTCATCCACGACCCGGACGTCGGCGGCGACGGCGACGGACGCGATGCCGACGCGCACGATCCGGGCGACTGGGTCGGCGGCAATCCGAGCTCGTTCCACGGCACCCATGTCGCCGGCACGGTCGCCGCGCTGACCAACAACGGCGTCGGCGTGGCCGGCGTGGCGTTCGCTGCGAAAGTGCAACCGGTGCGCGTGCTCGGTCACGGCGGCGGCTACACCTCGGATATCGCCGATGCCATCGTCTGGGCTTCCGGCGGCCACGTCGACGGTGTGCCGGACAATGCCGATCCCGCTGAAGTGATCAACCTGAGTCTCGGCGGCAGCGGTTCCTGCAGCCAGGACCCGGTAACGCAGGAGGCCATCGACGGCGCGGTCGCGCGCGGCGTCACCGTGGTCGTCGCCGCCGGCAACGACAATGCCGACGCCGGCTTCTTCTCGCCGGCCAGTTGCAAGGGCGTGATCACCGTCGGCGCGAGCGGCATCGACGGCGCTCGCTCGTGGTTCTCCAACTACGGCGCCACCGTCGCCGTCACCGCGCCGGGCGGCAACGCCACCAGCGGTTCCGATCCCGACGATCGCTGGATCTGGTCGCTCGGCAACGCCGGCACCCAGGCGCCGCTGCCGAGCCCGGAGGGCGATCGCCTGATGGGCATGATCGGCACCTCGATGGCGAGCCCGCACGTTGCCGGCGTGGTTGCGTTGATGCAAGCCGCGGCCACCGAGGCAGGGCGTCCGCCGCTGACGCCGGCGCAGGTGAAGGCATTGCTGCGCGGCACGGTCAAGCCGTTCACCGTCGTGCCGCCGGCGAGCAAGCCGCAAGGCCCCGGCATCGTCGACGCGGCCGCTGCGGTGCATGCGGCCACCCAGGAAATCCCGGTCGACCAGGGCGAACTGCTGAGCAACCGTGTCGCCATCGCCGGCCAGACCGGTGCGGCCGGCGATGCGCGGTTGTTCAAGATCGTGGTCCCGGCCGGAATGCGCAGCCTCAATCTGCGCAGCTACGGCGGCAGCGGCGACGTGTCGATCTACGTCGCCTACGAGCGCGTGGCGACACCGACGCTGTTCGATCGCAAGTCGGCCAAGCCCGGCACCGGCGAAGCGGTAGTGATCACCCAGCCGGCGGCGGGTACGTATTACCTGAGCGTGGTCGGCGAGAGCGCCTTCAGCGGCGTCTCGGTGCTGGGGGTGTATCAGTAAGCAGCCTGCCGCGGAAACGCAGGGAGGCGGGTATGTTCCGCCTCCCTGATCCTGCGGCTGCAGATTCGATCCTGACCGGGTCGGATCGAACTCAACGTCGCTCGATATCGAAACGCACCACCTGATCGAGGTCGTTGTACTCGATCGCATAGCGCTCCAAATGCACGCCGTAAGGCGAAGCGCCGAGTTCGTAGTAATCGTTACGCAAGGTACTTCGATCGGGCGGGCCGAGCAGCTCGGTCACCTCGGTGCGGCGCATGCCTTCGCGGATATGGCCGCCCTCTTCGAGGGGGACGACCTGTTCGACCCGCGGATTGTCCAAAACGGTGGAACCGCGCTGTTCGCGCCACAGTTCGGCATCGAAGTCGCTGGACATTTTGCAACCTGCCATCGTTAGGCCCAGGAGGGCAAGTAAGAGGCGTTTCGGGCAGTGCGACAAGGAGTGCACTCCTGACGTCGGTCCGGCCGTGGCTCAGGTGCTTCAGGAAGGATAGGTCTCGCCGTCGGGCCTGGGCTTGCCTTCTTCCATGAACTGGCCATCGGCCTTTCCATGATCTCCCACCGGCACCTGATCGCTCCACGCCAGATTGCCCTGCCGATCGATCACGATCATCTCGCCGTTGCCGACCGCCGCCTGGACCAGGTCGGCGAGCTCCTTATTGCTGGCATGAGGGTTCTCGGTGGCGATGCGGCGACCGACCTCGTTGTTGTAGAGGTCCATCGCCTCGCGATCGCTCTTATTGCTCGTTCCCTCATGCGCGGTGGCGAAGTCCTTGGCGAATTTCTCGCCGTACTCCTTGGTCATGCGTGCGTTCCAATAGGCATGGCGGAACGCATCCTGGTGACCGTCCTCGGCGCTTTCGGTGTCGAATCGCTTCTCGGACGTGCTGAAGGCCTCCTTCCCGATCTTCTTGAACTCGTCGACGCCGATCAAACCCTCCTTGGACTGGAGGTTGTCGAGCATCTCGCCTTCGGTCTTGGTCATCTTCGTCGACTTGACGAACCAGCCGACGTAGTTCGGCTCCCATTTGATCATCTTGTCGGTTTCGACTTGATAATCGCGCTCGATCTGGCCCAGGTCCGGGCGCGAGTTCAAGGGTTGATTGGGTTGAATCGCACTGCCACCGCCGATGGGATCCAACAACATGACACGCTCCTGTGCAGTTGTGACTGGAGGCCAGTAGACGATGACCGAGCGTGGCCGGCAACCTAGGTCGATCCCTAGTGCAAGTATCTGAAATTAAAGAAATTATTCGGGAAATTTATTGGTGCGGAAGAAATCTTGTGCGGGTTGGATAAGGCTATCGTCGGAGATCACGTTCCCGATCACGACACGCGTCGCAGTTCCGTCGTCGCCCGCTTCCTGGCGTTGGAAGCGTGCGTAGATTTCCGCTGATGTCGCACGGGCGGTCGTTCCGCCAAGTGAACGACAAGTCGCGGAGTGCAGGAGTCCAGGCAATCGCATGCCACGAAATCCGCAGCGCGCCGGGCGCAGTCCAGTCGCCGAGACTCAGGGCTTGGGATGGGCGAGAAAGAAATCCCAGCTGAGGTTGCTGGCATCGGGGCCGGAGGGATCGCCGTAGAGGCTGCAAGGGCAGCCGCCCGGGTAGGCATGGCCGGCGCCGTCGATCAGATAGGACTCGATCAAGGACGGGCCGGTCGCGGCCGCGCGATACGCCTTGTGGGTGTAGGTGCGGCCGCCCGGCACCTGGCCATGCACCACCTCGTCGGCGACGCTGTCGATGCCCGCGACGGTCGCCCACTGACCGACGAGGCGTTCGGCCGTCGACGGCGCCACGACCAGATCGGCGCTGCCCTGGAAGATCAATGCCGGCACGGCGCGGCGGCGGCTGCCCATCTCGGCGATGGCCTTGTTCCCAGAGGTTTCGGGCGACTGCAGCTGCAGGATGTCGCAGTCGTATTCGCAGCCGGCGAGGATGCTGGCGGCGGCGTAGAGGTCCGGATAGGTTACGGCCATGATGTTGGCCATGACCCCGCCGGCGGACACGCCGGTGACGTAGATCCGCCGCGGATCGACGCTGTAGCGCGAGCGCAGCTTGTTGGTGATGCCGGCGATGATCGACGGCTCGCCGAGGCCGCGATGCTGGTTGCTCTCCAGGTACCAGTTCCAGCAGCCGAGCGGATTGGCGAGGTTGTTCTGGTCGGGAAAGACGACGATGAAGCCGCGTTGCTCGGCGAGCTGGGTCCAGCCGGAAAGCAATTCGAAACCGACGTCGTTTTCGGTGCAGCCGTGCAGGGCCACCAGCATCGGCATCGGCACACCGGGGCGGTAACTGGTCGGTACGTAGCCGTGGTAATCGCGGGCGCCGGCCAGGCTGACGTAGAGGTCGCGGAAATAGCCGGCTGCGTAAGCGGGCGCCGGGATCGACGACACCAACAACAGGGCGGCGAGCGCGCACAGGAAGCGGCGGCGCAGGGCGATGGACGGTAGCGACATGACGGTCTCTCCTGGCGGTCGGACGACCGCGCGGTCTTCGCGTTGTAGCCGCTCGCGTCGGGCCAAGTTTCACCGCGGGAGCACCAAGTCTTGACCACAGCCGATCGCTTGCGCGAAGTGCGGGCCGCGGTCGCGAATCCGGTCGGACCTCGCCGCCGGGCGCGATCGTCGCGCTAAGCTGGCGTGCACTTCACCGCATCGGCCAGGGAGTCTCGATGAGCCAGCGTTATACCTTCGACAATCTCGGCGAGCACGTGGCGAAGGAGCTCGGCGTGTCCGCCTGGCAGACGGTCGACCAGACGATGATCGACCGATTCGCCGAGACCACCGGCGACCGCCAGTGGATCCATGTCGATGTCGAACGCTGCCGCAAGGAGAGTCCGTTCGGCGGCACCATCGCCCACGGTTTCCTGTTGTTGTCGCTGCTCGCGCCGCTGCAGATGCAGCTCGGCATCTTGCCCGAAGACATTTCGCAGGCCCTCAACGCCGGTCTCGGCGAGGTCAGGTTCCAGGCGCCGGTGCTGGCCGGCGAGCGTGTGCGGGTGCGGGTCGCGTTGGCCGCGGTCGAAGCGAAGGGCGAGGGCCGCCTGCTGATGATCACCCGCAACGTCATGGAAATAGAAGGCAAGGACAAGCCAGCGCTGGTCGCCGACATGGCGGCGATGCTGTATCGCTGATCCAGCAGGGACGTGCTGGCCGGCGTGGCGCGCTCAGTGGCGGCGCAGTTCGCTCGGCGAAACCCCGAACTGCTGGCGGAACACTCGGCAGAAGTTCGACTGCGAACGAAAGCCGTTGCGGTAGGCGATCTCGGAGATCGGCAGCTTGGCCAGGGCCGCGTTGGTCAGCATATCGCGGGCCTTGCCCAGGCGCAGGGCCCGCAGCCGCTCCATCACCGACTGCCCGCTGTCGCGGAACAAGCGGTGCAGATAGCCTTCGGAGATGCTGCAACGCTGGGCGATCATTTCCGCCGACAGGTCCTCGTTCGAGTAATGCGCCTCGATGAAATCCAGCGCGCGCTGCTTGTGCGCGGCGGCCAGCGAGCGGTCGTCGCAGAAGGTGCGCGAATCGCCGCGCAGCATCAGGGCGACCAGGTCGCACAACTGCGTGGTCAGGACCTGCGCTTCGCCTTCGCCGAGCTGCTTGGCCAGGCGGTCGATCTGCCGCGCATAGGCGCCGAGCAATTCGGCGCGCGGGTCGGTGCCATCCAGCGGCGCCGAGAACACGGTCGGCAGATGCGACACGCGTTGCTGCAGCAGATGCGCCGGTATCAGGGTGTTGAAGCTTTTGTAGCAGCCTTCCGGTTGTACCTCGCCGACCACCGCGGCCGAGATCAGGTAGATGCGGTCGGGCACCAGGATCACGTCGTGGCCGCCGACGAGGTTGCGCGAGCTGCCGGCGGCGGGCAGGGCGAGCACGTAGTTCTGCGCCAGTCCCGACAGATGCTGCGGGGTGCGGCGCATGTGCAGCCCGCTCAGGGCGATGTGGTTGAGTTGCAGCGCGCCGACCGATTGGCTCGCCAGCCAGCCCATGCGTCCTTCCGGGCGGGTCAGTTGAACGTCGGCGCTGCCGAAGCCGGGCGAATGCACGGTCGACCAGCCGCCCATCGCGATCCGTGGAGTCGCCGCGGCCTTGGCGGGGAATGCAGTCGGCGCTGCAACCTCGGTTGCGAACATGGCGATCCCTCGGTGAACTGTCGATCGGCATCTTAGGAGCCTTGCGGCTCGCGCTGCATGTTGCGACGCAGCACGTCTGTGCACTCAGGGTCAATGCGGTGTGCTCCCGCGGTGGAACCGCGGCGAGGCGACGCCGCTATGTTGCAGCCATGCCGTCATTGCGACGACGGCGATGCGCGCAGGGGAACGGACCAGGATGAGACACAGGCTTTTGAGCGTGGCGATCGGTGTGGCGATGTCGACGCAGTGGTCGGCGGTGCGGGCGCAGGAGGTGCAGGGGGCATCGACCGAGACCCGAACCGAGGCCGAAGCAGTGCAGGGCGAATCGGAAAAGAAACCGACCCAGTTGGAATCGATCACGGTGACCGCGCGCAAACGCGAGGAAACCCTGCAGGACGTGCCGGTCGCGGTCAGCGCCTTCACCGCCTCTGCGCTGTTCAAGCAGAACGTGCAGACCCTGGCCGACCTGCAGGGCAAGGTGCCGTCGCTGCAGGTGTATGCGGCGCGCGGTTCCAACACCACCCTGACCGCCTACATCCGCGGCATCGGCCAGTCCGACCCGACCTGGGGCTTCGACCCGGCCGTGGGCGTGTACCTCGACGACGTCTATCTGGCGCGGCCGCAAGGGGCCTTGCTCGACGTGTTCGACGTCAGCCGCATCGAAGTGCTGCGCGGCCCGCAAGGCAGCCTGTACGGCAAGAACACCATCGGCGGCGCGATCAAGTACGTATCGAGCCCCTTGCCCAAGAGCACTCAAGGTTCCGTCGAAGCCACGGTCGGCACCCATGGCGAACGCGGTGCCAAGGCCAGCCTGGGCGGCGCCAGCGACGATGGCGTCTGGCGCGCCCGCGTCGCCGTCGCCAGCATGCACAACGACGGCTACGGCAAGAACCTGGTCCAGGACAGCCGCAACGGCAACAAGAACACCAACGCCGCACGCGCCACCTTCGGTTACTTCCCGTCGGATACGTTCAACGTCGAACTCGCGCTCGACGGCATGCACGACAACTCCAACCCGCGCGGCGCCAAGATGTTGAAGGCGAACAAGTACTATCCGGCGTACAAGCCGCTAGACAGCGACTTCGACACCCGCAGCGCGATGCCCCAGGTCAACCACAGCGAGCTGGAAGGGGCGGCGCTGACCGTCAAGTGGATCGCCAGCGCCGACTGGGCGTTCAAGTCGATCACCGCCTACCGCAGCTCGTCGACCCAGAGCAATATCGATTTCGACACCTTGCCGGAACGGATCGGCGAAGCTTCCGGCGGCTACAGCGACCATCAGTTCAGCCAGGAACTGCAGGCCAATTACGATGCCGGCGGCAAGCTCCACGGCGTGTTCGGCCTGTTCTACTTCAAGGGTGCGGCCGGCGGCATCAACCGCAGCACCTTCCTGGGCTCGCCGCCATACACCGCGCTGCGGCTGTCGCAGTACGCGGTCAGCAGCGGCCGCATCGGCACCCGCAGCATCGCCGCCTATGGCGATTTCACCTGGGACCTCGACCCGCAGTGGAGCCTCGATCTGGGGCTGCGCCTGACCGAGGAGACCAAGGACGCGCTGATCCAGAACTACGCCTTCGCCGACGGCGCCTTCCAGGTGCCGATCGCCGAGCTGGCCGACTTCACCGGCTCGAACACCTCGCGCAACGTCTCGCCGAAACTGACCCTGTCCTGGCGCGCCAACGATCACGTCAATCTGTATGCCAGCTATAACGCCGGCTTCCATTCCGGCGGCTACAACATCCGCGCCAATTGCGCGGTGATCCCGGCTTCGTGCCGGCCGATCGACGACGAGAAGGTCCAGTCCTTTGAGCTGGGCAGCAAGATGACCTTCTTCGACGATCGCCTGATGATGAACACCTCGTTGTTCCACAACGACTACAGCAACATCCAGTTGTCGGTGTTCACCTCCTACACCTTGCCGAACGGCAGTCCCGGCTTCTTCGGCGACTTCACCAACGCCGGCAAGGGCACCATCCAGGGGCTGGAACACGAGTTCGCCTGGAAGCCCTCCGAGCATTGGACGCTCAGCGGCAACGTCGCTTACCTGAGCAGTAAGTACGATGAGTACCGCAGCGGCGGCGTGGACATCGCCGACAGCCAGCGCTTCACCAACGCACCGAAATGGTCGGGCGGGCTGAGCCTGGACGCGCTGTATCCGCTCGCCAACGGCGGCAGCCTCGGCGGGCGCATCAATTACAGCTATCAGAGCAAGACCTATCCCGAGACGACCTTGTCGCCGCTGATCGCGCAGCCGGCTTACGGATTGTGGAACGCCGGGCTGATCTGGCAGATCAACCAGCCGTGGACCTTGAGCCTGCAGGGCAGCAACCTGGGCAATAAGTCCTATCGCAGCACCGGCTACCACATCGCCGCGCTCGATATCGTCACCGGTTTCTACGGCGCGCCGCGCACAGTGAGCCTGTCGGCGCGCTACGAGTTCTGAGTGCAAGTCCCTCCGACGCTGGCCGCGAACGGCGCAGCGGGCGTTTCGATCGGCCCTCGGTCGGCACATGCTCGGGGGCCGACCACACTTTCGTTGGCACAGGAATCCCCACCCACCATGTCGGCCGAACCTTACGACGCATTGCATTGGCATAGCCGCGACGGGCTGCGGCTGTACGCCCGCGATTATCCGGGGGCGGTCTACGCCGACGCGAGGCCGCGCTGCCCGGTGATCTGCATTCCGGGGTTGACCCGCAACTCGGCCGATTTCGACGAGATCGCCCGCGTGCTCGCCGCGGCCGGGCGGCGCGTACTGGCGGTGGACCTGCGCGGCCGCGGCCGTTCGCAGTACGCCGACGACCCGTCCAGCTACAGCGCCGACCGCTATGCGCTGGATATTCTCGATTTGATGGCCGCGCAATCGATCCCGCGCGCGGTCTTCATCGGCACCTCGCTCGGCGTGTGGGTGACCATGACCGTGGCGGTGAAGCAGCCGGCCGCGGTGGCGGCGGCGGTACTCAACGACGCCGGCCCGCAGGCGCCGAAGTCGGCGCTGGACCGGATCGCGCGCTACGCCGGCGTGCCGGTGCCGGCGATGACGCGCGAAGACGCGGCGGCTTATATCGAACGCATCGGCAGCGCCGCCTATCCGAAGTACACGCGCGCGGACTGGGCGCGGATGATCGAGCGCATGTTCCGGGTCCGCGACGACGGCCTGCTGGTGCTCGACTACGACCCGAAGATCATCCGCACGGTCAGCCCTACCAAGTTGTGGCTGCTGCGGCCGTTGATGTGGCATCTCTACCGCAAGCTCGCCGCCGGCCGGCCGATCCTGCTGCTGCGCGGCGCCTTGTCCGACATCCTCGAGGCCAAGACCGCCCGGCGCATGGCCGCGGTGTCGCCGCTGGTGCGCCTGGTCGAGGTGCCCGATGTCGGCCATGCGCCGTCCTTGTCCGAACTGGATGCCCGGATCGGCATAGAAACCCTGCTCGACGTTGCGGATTGAGACCGCGGCCCTGTCTGCGCGCGTCGATGCCCTCAATCTGGGCGGGCAGCGGCGCGTTCCGATCCCTTCGCCCTGACCGAGCCTTCCCGCGACACGGAGACCCTTCCATGTTGGATGCACCGCAACCGTTGCTGCCCGAAATCTTCGCCCTGCACGGCCGCTGGCGCGCGCGCTCGCCCGCGCTGGTCGCGCCGCAGCGGACCCTGGACTGGCAAAGCCTGGACCGCAGCACCAACCGCATCGCCAATGCCCTGATCGGCGCCGGCTCGCGCCACGGCGACCGCGTCGCGCTGCTGATGTCCAACTGCATCGAGATGGCCGAATTGATCGTCGGCATCATGAAGGCCGGTTGCGTCGCCGTGCCGCTCAACACCGCGATCAGCGCCGAGAGCGCGGCGAGCATGTTGGCCGATTCGGGAGCCGTGTTCGTATTCGCGACCGCCGATCACGCCGCTCGCATCGGTGCGATTCCCGGCATCGCCCGCATCGAGGTGGTCGGCGAGGGCGCCTCGGCCGCGGCCGGTTGGCGCGCGTATGCGGACTGGCTCGGCGGCGCCGACTCGCATCCGCCGACGGTGCCGGTGTCCGCGACCGACCTGTGCAACATCATCTACTCCTCGGGCACCACCGGCGAGCCGAAAGGCATCGTCCACAGTCACGGCACGCGCGTGGCCTGGGCCTACGACGCGGCCCTGGCGCTGCGTTATCACGCCGGCGCCCGCACTCTACTGGTCACCGGGTTGTACTCGAACATCAGCTGGGCCGCCTTGCTCGGCACTTGGCTCAGCGGCGGCACGGTGGTGCTGCGGCATGTCTTCGATGTCGCCGACACCCTGGCCACCATCGCCCGCGAGCGCATCACCCACACCGCGATGGTGCCGGTGCAATACCAGCGGCTGCTCGATCATCCGCAGTTCTGGACCACCGACCGTTCTTCGCTGCAGGCGATCATGAGCGTGGGTTCGTCCTTGCCGCTGGCGACCAAGGCCGGCCTGATCGAGACCTGCCGTTGCGACGTGATCGAGGTCTACGGCACCACCGAAGGCATCATCACCGCGCTCGACCCGGAGGATGCCGAGAGCCATCTCTCCTCGGTCGGTAAGCCCTTGCCCGGCGTCGACCTGTTGATCCTCGACGAGCACGACCGCCCGCTCGAAGCCGGCCAGGCCGGCGAAATCGTCGGCCGCAGCCGTTTCGCCATGGCGGGTTATTGGCGACGGCCCGAAGCCACCGCGCAGGCCACCTGGATCGACGAGGCCGGACGCAGCTGGCTGCGCACCGGCGACATCGGCCGCCTCGACGAGGAGGGTTATCTCTACATCCTCGACCGCAAGAAGGACCTGATCATCTCCGGCGGCCAGAACATCTATCCGGCCGACATCGAGGCCGTGTTGATGCAGCACGCCGCGATCGCCGAATGCGCGGTCATCGGCGTGCCGAGCCCGGTCTGGGGCGAATCGCCGTTGGCCCTGGTGATCGTCAAGGACGCCGAGGCCGGCGACGGCGAAGCGATCAAGCACTGGCTAAACGAGCGCGTCGGCAAACAGCAGCGGGTGGCCGCGGTCGAGATCCGCGATCACCTGCCACGCAACCCGACCGGCAAGCTGCTCAAGCGCGAGTTGCGCGCGCCGTATTGGCCGAGCGCCTGAGACGCGGCGACCGACCCGCCGGCTTACGCCGGTTGCGCGACCGGCGTCGGCCGAGGCTTGAACAGAAACCCGCCGATCGACTGCACGGGACGTTCGAGCCAGCGATACGAAGCGATGCCGACCGCCAGGCATAACAGGATCGCCACGACCACCGAGGCTGCGTGCAGGCCCTGCACCTGGCCGATGGCGGTGTTGCGCCACAGCCGGCCCGTCAACGAGATCACGAACGGGTGCGCGAGGTAGATCGAGTACGAGGCGTTGCCGAGGATCAGCAGCCAGCGCGGAATGCGCACCGGGCCGGCGCTCTCCCACGCCACCGCGCCGAGGACGATGACGGCGCTGGCCGAGCCGAACATCGCAGTCCGCAGCATCGGCGAGGGCTCGTGGGCACCGGCCTGGGCCAGGACGAACATGCTCGCAACGAAAGCGAACGCACCTAGCGACAGGCAGGGCAGGCCGTAGCGCGCCGGCAGCCGTCGCCAGTGCAGCCCGACCAGGGCGCCGGCGATGAATTCGAGCACCATAGGGCTGGACGCGACCGTCAGCCACGGCGGCGCATTGGCGCCGGCCGTGGCGTGGACCGCCATTGCCGTGATGCCCCAACCGGCCAGGAAGGTCCCGGCGTAACGCTCCGGCAGCAGTGCGATGGCGACCGCCATGGCCAGATAGAAATACGCTTCGTAGATCAGGGTCCAACCGACCATCAGGATCGGGAGCGAGGCCTGCGGCCACAACAGGTACGAGGTCGCGATTTTGCCGTAGTCGTGCGAGGCGTCGAGGACGCCGGGCATCAGCAGCATCGGCGCGACCAGCAGGCTGGTGTAGAACCAATAGGGCGGTACGATGCGCCAGGCCCGGCGCAACAGGAAGTGCCCGGCGCCGGCCGGCGAGCGGTAGCTGCCCGCGGCCACCGAGACCATGACGAAGCCCGAAATCACGAAGAACAGGTCGACGCCGCCGTAGGCGAATTCGAGCAGACTCGGCAAGATCTGCCGGCCTTGCCCGTGCAGGTCTTCCATCAGGCGCAGATGGAACAGGACGACCAATACCGCGGCGATGCCGCGCAAAGCCTGGATCGAAGAAAAGAATGCGGCGCGCGGCCGCATCGTAGTGCTGGGTTCTGTCACTGCGCCTTCTCTGAGCTGCCGATTCGCTTGCGTTCCGACGGGCCGGTCGCGCAACGCGCCGGGTCTCAGGGACGCAAGAGCTTTCGCGTCACGCGCGAGTGGGCAGTAGAGAGGGAGCCGTCGAAGATTTCTCCGCCGCTTGAAACGGTTGAGAACTTTGAAACATTTCTTGTCGAGCGGGTTCAGTGCGGGTTTACGCACCAGCCTGGTATCGGTCTGCGACGACTCGATGCCTTGGCATGAGGGTGACGCCTCTGTTCTGGTCGCGGTTTGCGGGCACGCGGCCGCGTCGAAGAGGGGACGCGCAGGGATTACGGAATGTCCGCAATCAGGCGCTCACCGAAAGGCCTCGACGATCAGGGCATGAGGCTGCTCGAGATAGTTGTGCCAGAACTCGTCGTCCCTGACGCTGCGGCCGTTTTCCGACAGGGTCGGCAGGTGCCATTGCACGTGGCCGAAGCCGGCCTCGCGGAAGGCGCGGTCGTGGGCGTCGCGCGACCAATAAAACGCATCCAGGTCGAGTGTGTGCTCGCCGAACCAGGCGTGCAGGTGCACCGGTGCGCCTTCCTTGCGGCCCTGTGCGGCGGTCAAGGTCATGCCGTAATGCCGGTACCACTGCTCGTCGCTGGAGAACTCGGGGTTCAGCACCGCTGCGACGAAACGATCGCCCGGGCCGGACAAGGCTTCGAAGGCGGTGCGGCAGATCGCGGTGAGGCCTTCGCGGGATTCGGCGTACGGCAACACGTACACCGCCGTGACCAGATCGAAACGTTCGCCGAGGTCGTCGGCGACGGTGCCCGGATCGCGCGCGGCGTCGCGCCAGTGGTAGTGGATGCCGAGCGGGGCCAGGCGCTCGTGGGCGCGGGCGTGGCTGATCATCCCGGCCGACACGTCCAAGCCGACCACGCGGCGTGCGCCGCGCTCGGCGATGGCGCGGGTGTAGAGCCCACTGCCGCAGCCCAGGTCGAGCACGCGCAAGTGGCGGGTGTCGCCGATCACCCGCAGCACGCTGTGCATTTCGATATGGCGGCGAAACGGCATCTCGTCGATGCTGCTCTCGTAGGCATCGGCGAGCGCATCGAACTGGCTGTCCATCGTTTGCATGGGAACCTCGATAAGGTCGGTGGGCGGGTCACCAGGCGACCGGCAGGCTGACCGGCCGAATGAAGAGAATGTTCTTTTCCCAGGGAATCTCGCCGGCGGGAACGGCGAGGGTGAGGCTCGGGAACCGGGCGAACAGCATGCGATAAGCGACTTCCAGGAACATCCGCACCAGCGCCGAGCCGAGGCAGAAGTGCGGGCCGGCGCCGAAGGTCGCGGTGCCGTCGGTCGAGCGGTGGATGTCGAATTTGGCCGGGTGCTTGTAGTACTTCGGGTCCCAGGTCACGCCGAGCATGGTGGCGCATACCGCTTCGCCGCGGCGGATCAGGGTGTCCTTGAGCGCCACGTCCTCGGTGGCCACGCGCGGCAGGCCCAGCACGCCGTTGTGGTGATAGCGCAACACTTCCTCGATCGCCTTGGGCCACAGGGTGGGATCGTCGATGCACTGCTGCAACTGGGGGCGATGCTCCAGCAAGGTCAGCACGCCGGTCGACAGCGGCGGGATCAGCGGCTCCGAGCCGGTGACGAACAGATAGCAGACCGTGCCGACGAGTTCGTCTTCGTCGATCAAGCCTTGCGTGCGGGCTTCGATCAAGGCGCCGATCGGATCGGCGTGGCCGGGGTGCTTGCGCTTGAGGGCGATGATGTCGCGCGAGAAATCCAGGATCTTGGCCGTCGCCTGCGCGACTTCCTCCGCCGTCGCCTGATAATTGGTCTGGGTGTGGAAATACGCCAGGTACTGCTCGCGAAAATCCACCGGCACCTGCAGCATGTCGCAGCTGCTGTGCAGCGGCAGTTGGGTGGAATAGGCCTGCATCAGATCGGCCGGGTTGTCGCCGCCGGCCATGGCGTCGAGCAACTGCGTGGCATGCCGTTCGACCAGCGGACGGAACCGCTCGACGCCGGTGCGCGTGTAGAAATGGCCGATGACCCGGCGCACCCGGGTGTGATCGGGCGGGTCGAGGTTGAACAGGCCGCCGGGCACCGCGGTGAAATCCTCGCCGACGAAACGCGGCGCGCCCGAGTAGGTCAGGTCGCGCGAGAAACGCTTGTCGGTGAGGACCAGGCCGATGTCGTCCTTGTTCGTCACCATCCAGGCGCGGGTACCGCTGGGCAGGCTGATCGGGCACACCGGCCGGTGTTTGCGCGCCCAGGCGATGGTCTCGGGCGGCGTGCCGAGCGGGCCGATGGCGAACGGATAGCTGAGAACGTCCTGGGCTTGATCGAGCGGGCTGGGCATGGCGGCTCTCCTGTCGCTATTCGAACGAGACGAATCCTTGACCATCGGCCCGGGCGAGCGCGGCGTCGCTGGGGATCGACAATGCGCGGACCAGGGAGATCGGCCGCGGGTAGGCGAAGACCGAGCTGCGCACGCCGTAGATCGCCGGGCTGTCGACGAAGAAGGGCAGCTCGGCGAGCGGGTAATGCACGGCCTGTGCGAGGCGCCTCTCGTCCGGCCGCTGGCCCATGGCGCCTTCGACCGCCGTGACTGCAGCGTTGCGACAGGCCTGGCGCACCGAGAAATCGTCGCGGTAGGTGCGCCGCACCTGCTGCCGCAAAGTCAGGTAAGCGCGGTTTTCGAGCAGCCGCGTCCAACTGTGGATGCGTTGCTGCGGATGCTCGACATCGTGGTCCTGCAAGCTGCGCAGACTGGTGTTGCGCAGGCGCAGCAATTCGCGCCTGAGCTTGCGCGTCGCCTCGATCGGAGCGAGGCCGGCGGCGGTGAGCGTATAAATCGCCTCATAGCCCGGCAGCAGCACATCGACCTTGCGGAAGTGCCGGCAACCCCAGGCGATCATGCGCTGGATCGCGATGGCGCTGAAATAGCCGTTGAACGGGCTCAATCCGATCACGACATGTTCGGCGCGTTCGAGGATATCGGCGCAGGCCTCCGTGTACGGCCGCGCGCGCAGACGGCCGGAGACGTCCTCCACGATAGGCAGGCGAGGGCGATCCGGCGTTTCGGCGACGATCGACAGCGACATGATCCTCACTCCTCCTTGAGCCGATCAGAACGATGCCATCGAAGCCGCAACCGGCGAAGGCGGCGCATCCGACATCGCGACCCATCCGCGATATCGGATGCGAACCTTGGCGGTACACCGCCGAGCCGGCATGCATCCGATACTCTGCGCGTCTACGGTGGCGAGTGGCGCTGCGGCAATGCAGGCCAACCCGGAAGCTCGGCCGGCACTCTACGCCGATAGGCGCTCGACGACGTTACCGCGGTCGCGTTTATGGGGATCGTCGGCACTGAAACAAAGGACTGCAAACGCCCGTCACTGTTCAGTGTGCTTTGTGTCGTCAGAGGACGCGGACGACTCGCAGTGAGCGTTCGTGAGTGTCGTACCGGACGCAGTGAAAGTCCGTGCGGCGTACTGTGGAAAACCGGTTCTCCGATGGGATCAGACAATCCATGAAACTCAGGCATCTGTATCTGTCGCTGTGCGTGCCCGGTCTGCTGCTGCCGTATGCGCAGTTGCTGCCGTGGTTGAACGAGCACGGTCCGGACCGGCCGCGCTTGGTTGCCGAACTGTTTTCCACGCGCATCGGCGCTTTCTTCGGTATCGACGTGCTGGTGTCGGCGCTGGTGCTGTTGGTGTTTATCGCAAGCGAAGGGCGTCGCTTGGCGGTGCGCCGTCCATGGGTGTCGGTCGTCGCGACCCTGCTCGTCGGCGTGTCGCTGGGGCTGCCGTTGTTTCTCTACCAGCGTCAGGCGAAACTCGATGCCGGCAGGCCCTGATCGTTCGACCCGGCCCGGCGCAGGAGGCGCAATGAGCCCGTATCCATTCGATGAGATTTGCCCGCGGTGTGGTTTGGCCACCGCGTTGGCGCCGAAGCTGCTGTTGATCGACCAGGCCTGGGTGGCCGCGCCGGGCAAGGACCCGCGGATGGCGTACGCGGTCGATCTTCGCGTCGACGACGTCCTTCCCTCGCAGGTGCGCGAGGCGCCGTTACAACAATTCGTCGAGGGGTACTACTGCCGGAGCTGCGGCACGGGCTTCGTATCCGAGCAGGCGCTCAAGGCCGAGCGCCGCCGTTATAAGTGACGCGGCCTGTGGGCCGGTCCGGGCTCCGCTCCTGTCGCAGGAGCGGAGGGGCGCCGGGAGCGGCGCCGGTGCAGCGTGATGCAACCCGCCGAGACTCAGAGCTCGATGCAGTCGAACTTCACGTCGGGGTCGACCTCGGCGTCGTAGTCGACGTCGCTGCGCTCGAAGCCGAACAGCTTGAGGAACTCGTGCTTGTAAGCGGCGTAGTCGGTGAGCTCGAACAGATTCTCGGTGGTCACCTGCGGCCACAGCGCCTTGCAGGTGTCCTGGACGTCGTCGCGCAGTTCCCAATCGTCCAGGCGCAGGCGGTGCTCGTCGTCGGTCTGCGGTGCCTGGCCGTCTTCACGGTAGAGGCGCTCGCGGAACAAGCGGCTGAGCTGGTCGACGGTGCCTTCGTGCAGGCCCTTTTCCTTCATCACCTTGAACACCAGCGAGATGTACAGCGGCATCACCGGGATGGCCGCGCTGGCCTGGGTCACCACCGACTTCAGCACCGCCACGTTGGCGCCGCCGCCGATCTTGCGCAGGCGCGCGTCCAGGCGCTGCGCGGTCAGGTCGAGGTCGACCTTGGCCTTGCCGAGCGCGCCGTGCCAGTAGATCGGCCAGGTGATCTCGGTGCCGATGTAGCTGAAGGCGACAGTGCGCGCGCCCGGCGCCAGCACGCCGGCGCGTTCGAGCGCGTCGATCCACAGCTCCCAGTCCTGTCCGCCCATCACCGTGACGGTGTCTTCGATCTCCTGCTCGGTGGCGGGCTCGACCGTGGCCTGGATGATGGTGTCCTTGTTGGTGTCGATCGCGGTCGAGACGTAAGGCTCGCCGATGGTCTTCAGCGCCGAGCGCTTGAGCTCGCCGGTGTCGGGCAGCTTGCGTACCGGCGAGGCCAGCGAATACACGATCAGGTCGATCTGCCCGCCCATCTCGTTCTTGATCAGCTCGATGGCGGTGTCGCGCGCTTCATTGGAGAAGGCGTCGCCGTTGATCGACTTGCTGTACAGGCCCTCGGCCTTGGCGAACTTGTCGAACGCGGCCGAGTTGTACCAGCCGGCGGTGCCGGCCTTCTTGTCGCTGCCGGGCTTCTCGAAAAACACGCCGAGGGTGTCGGCGCCGAAGCCGAACGCGGCGGTGATGCGCGCGGCCAGGCCGTAGCCGCTGGACGCGCCGATCACCAGCACCTTCTTCGGTCCGTCCTTGCGGACGCCGCGCGCGCGCGTGGCTTCGATCTGCTCGCGTACGTTGAGCTCGCAGCCGAGCGGGTGCGTGGTGGTGCAGATGAAACCGCGAACCTTGGGGTGGATGATCAACTGGTCTACCTCGTCATCGATGGGGCGTCCGCGGCAGCGCGATGCGCGCCGCGGGCTTGAGAGTCCTGCTGTCGCGGTCGAAGGCGAGCCGTGGCGCATCCGTCGCGAGCGGCCGTCCGGCCGCGGCCGGGCCTCGCAGCGGGGCACGGACGGGAACCGGGATGGCGCGATGCCGTCGACCGGCCATGGCGAAAAGTATGCCTCGAACGGGTGCGCTCGCCCAGCCGAGGCCGGCCCGGGGGTGTGGCCGCTGTTTCCGAACGGTGGCGTATTGCGCATCATGGGCGCCGCTGCGCACGACGTGCCTGCGGCGGTCCGGGCTCCGACATCTATCGGACATCGGGAATGTCAGCATTCGCCGATTGCGTCCCTTGCCGATGCAGGTGGGCCCATGCGAGCCGAGGTCTGCGCGCGGTCGTGTGCGAGCCGTCATGCCGAGGCTGCGATCGGCCTCGATACAATGCCGGCGCTTCGCCCTGCGGGCGTTCGCAGCACGCCGATCCGGCACCACCGTTCCTGCTGCCCTGCTTCAAGACCACGCCACTACCGATCACGCGATGACCACGATCCTGCACAGCGCCGCGCTACATCGAGTCGCCAGACGCAACCAGACCGTCCTGTTCTGGGTGCTGGCGGTGCTGGTGCTCGGCGTCGGCTTGGGCCTGCGCGATCCCTGGCCGGCCGACGAGCCGCGTTTCGCCCTGGTCGCCAAGCAGATGATCGAGAGCGGCGATTGGCTGTTCCCGCATCGCGGCCACGAGCTGTATTCCGACAAGCCGCCGTTGTTCATGTGGCTGCAGGCCGCCGCTTATCAGGTGTTCGGTGAGTGGCGCATCGCCTTCCTGTTGCCGTCGCTGCTGGCCTCGCTGGGCACGCTGTGGTGCGTGGTCGATCTCGGCCGCCGCCTGTGGACGCGTCGTGTCGGCCTGTACGCCGGCTATGCGTTGCTGTTCGCCCTGCAGTTCACCTGGCAGGCGAAGAAGGCCCAGATCGACCCGTTGGTGGTGTTCTGGATCACCCTGGCCAATTACGGTCTGCTGCGCCACGTCTTGCTGAGCGCGCGCAAGCGCGGCCCGGACTGGCCGATGTGGATGCTCGGCTGGGCCGCGGCGGGGCTGGGCACGATCAGCAAGGGCGTCGGTGCGATCGCCTTGCTGATGCTGATCCCGGCCGCCATCGCCTCGCTGCGCGGCTGGAACGTGAAGCTGCATGCCAAGAGCGCGAAGTTCTGGCTCGGGCCGCTCGCCTTCGTCGCCGCCACCGGCATCTGGCTGGTGCCGCTGGCGATCGCCGCGCTAGGGCCGGACGGCGGCCAGTACTCGGCCTATCTCAACGACATTCTGGTGCGCCAGACCGCCAAGCGTTACGGCGCGTCCTGGGATCACGGCCAACCGACCTGGTACTTCCTGGAAGTGATGGCGACCATGTGGTTGCCGACCATGCTCGCCTTGCCGTGGGCGCTGCCGGCCTGGCGCCGGCGTCTGCGCCGTCGCGATGCGCGCTATCTGTTGCCGCTGGCGTGGTGGTTGCTGGTCCTGCTGTTCTTCAGCATTCCCGGCGGTAAGCGCGATATGTACATCTTGCCGGCGCTGCCGATGGTCGCGTTGGCGCTGGCGCCGTTGCTGCCGGGCTTGCTGCGCAAGGCGTCGGCGCAGCGCGTCGCGCTCGGTTTCACCGCGGTATTGTCCATCGCACTGCTGCTCGGCGGCTTGGCGATGTGGTTCGGCGATCCCGGGTTCGAACGGCGCTTCGTCGCCGAGCGCTCGCTCGAGGACGTGTCCTCGGCGCTGGCCGCCAGCGTCGCCGCGGTCGGCGGTTGGGGCCTGGCCTGTCTGTTGTGGACCGGGCGACGCCGCGCCTTCGCCGGCATGGCGGCGATGCTGGCCGGCTTGTGGGTCGCGTTCGGCCTGGTCATGGCGCCGTTGCTCAACGATTCGTCGTCCGCGCGCGGCCTGATGGCCGAAGTGGGCAAGCGCATTGGCCCGAAGGCCGAACTGGGCCTGGTGGCCTGGCGCGAGCAGAACCTGTTGATGGCCGACCGGCCGGTCGCCGAGTTCGGCTTCAAGGCGATCTTCCCGGTGCAGATGCGGCGCGGACTGGAGTGGCAGCGGCAGTCGCCGCAGACGCGCTGGTTGTTGGTGCAGGACATCGCCCTGGCGGCCTGCATCGATACCACCCGCAGCCAACACTTGGGCCACGCGAACCGGCGCGGTTGGACTTTGGTGCCGGGCAGCGCGACGCACGGCTGCACCTGGTCGAGCGCCGAGCATGCGCTGAGCATGGATTGGGACGTCTGTCTGGCGCCTGTGGTCGCCGACGCCTGCAGCCTGCGTGGGCTCGTCGGGGCGTCGGGCACGAACTCCGGCCTCGGTCGCGAGCTCGGCCGCTGCGCGCGCGCCGCCGCCGTCGAAACGCTGTAGCGGCGCGCGGTCCGCAATAGCCGCAACGCGGCAAGCGTGCGCTGGGTGGCGGAACGAGCGCGAGGCGGCGGTTTTGCCAAGACGGATCCACGAAAGTGTGAGGCGTTTCGGAGCGCGCGGCGGGCTTCGAAGTCACCTTCTGTGCAGTTCCAGTCAGCACGCAGGAGGCTTCATGCATCGATATTCCATGGCCGGTGCGGCAGCGGTTCGTCCGCAGCGGCAGCGCCGTTTCATCGCGGGCGTCATCGCCCTGTGTTTCGCCGCATCGGCGCCGACCGCGGCGCCGGCGGCCAATCAGAGCAGCGGCTTCTATGTCGACCCGTACTCGAATCCGGCGATATGGGTGCGCGACCATGCCGGCGATGCGCGCGCGACTCGGATCGGCAGCGCGATCGCGACGCGGCCGATGGCGCGCTGGTTCGGCAACTGGAGCGGCAACATCAATACCGCGGTGGCGAGCTTCGTCGGTGCGGCGCAGACCGCAGACAAATTGCCGATCCTGGTCGCCTACAACATTCCCGGCCGCGATTGCGGCAGTCACTCCGGCGGCGGCGCCGGCAGTCCCGAGGCTTATCGCGCCTGGATCTCCGGCTTCGCCGCGGGCATCGGCAGCCGCCGCGCGGTGGTGGTGATCGAGCCCGACGCACTGGCCCAACTGGATTGCCTGCCCGCCGATCAGCGCAGCGTCCGCACCGGTCTGCTGCAGTACGCCGCGAACGAATTCAAGCTGCGCGCGCCGAATGCCTTGGTCTATCACGACGGCGGCAACGCCCGTTGGATCGGCGCCGACGAAATGGCGCGGCGTCTGAACTCGGCCGGCGTCAAAGGCATTCGCGGCTTCGCCCTGAACGTGTCGAACTACTACACCACCGCCGATTCCAATGCTTACGGCGCCGCCGTCGCCGGCGCCTTGCAGCGGCAGTTCGGCTACCCCAAGCCGTTCATAGTCGACACCAGCCGCAACGGCAACGGCTCCAACGGCGAGTGGTGCAACCCGCCCGGCCGCAAGCTCGGCACGGTCTCGCAAAACAGCGGCAGCGGCGCGGAAATGCTGTTATGGATCAAAGTGCCGGGCGATTCCGACGGCAACTGCGGCATTGGGCCGGGGATCCCGGCCGGGCAGTTCTCGCCCGACATCGCGATACGGTTGATCGAGGGGCGCTGAGGGCGCTGCGCTTTAAGGGGTAGGAGCGGCGTCCTTCTGGATTTTCTTCGGTCACAAGCCGCGACCGCGAAGCACCGGTCTGCATCGCGACGATCCGGAGATTCGTCGCTCGCGAGGGCTGGTCGGCTTCGCGCAGGTTGCGCCGGGCTCCGGTACTTCGTAGTCGCGGCTCACGCCGCCCTTACAGTGGGAGCGGAGCGAGTCGAGCGACATCGGCAGCCGTTTTTGTAGGAGCGGCGTGAGCCGCGACTGGCGCCGCATGCAGAAGCTTCGCAGCCGCGGCTTGTGAGCGAAGGAAATCCAGGGCGCCGCTGCTACCCCAAGGGGTGGTGGCTCGGGCGGAACCGGCTCGGCGTGGCGCCGGTGGCCTTGCGCATCAGCCGCCGCAACGCCGTCGCATCCTCGTAGCCGACCTGCGCCGCGACCTGTTCGATGCTCATGCGGCTGGTCTCGATCAAGCGCCTCGCGCGGTTCAAGCGCACGCTTTGGATCAGGGCCAGCGCGGTCCGGCCGGTGGCGGCGCGCACGTGCCGGGCCAGGGTTCTCGGCGACATCGCGAACTCCGAGGCGAGTTCGCTCAGGCTTGGCGGATGCGGCAGCGAGGACTCGATGCGCCGGGTCAGCCGCGCCACCAGTTCGTTGCCGCCGGCGAGCATCGACGGGATCACGAACGGCGCCTGCGCCTGGCGGCCGTCGAGCAGCAGGATCTTGGCGACGACGTCGGCCAGCGCGCTGCCGAAACGCAGGCGCAGCAACTGCAGCATCAGGTCCGACTGGGCGAACGCCGCGCCGGCGGTGCTGACCGGGCCGTCGCTGCAGACCATGCGGTCGGCGTCGACCTTGCAGTCCGGGGCGATGCGTTGCAGGTCCGCGGCCAACCACCACGAAGTCGTAGCCCGGCGCCCCTGCAGCAGGCCGGCGGCCTGCAGCAGGAACACCGCCGAGCACGAGGCGGCGACACTGCCGCCGCGCGCGGCATGGCGGCGCAGCCCTGCGATTGCATATTGCGCATCGGCCTGGGCCAGGCGAGCGATGAGTTGCGCAGGCTGGTCCACGCCCAGGCCCGGTACCACCCAGGTCGAGGCGTCGTTGCGCGAGCGCCTGGGCAAGGCTCGAGTGTCGATGCGCAGGCCGTTGCCGAGCGTCACGCTGCCGCCGTCGGGCGATAGCACCCGCCAATTCGGTCGCGGCGTTTGCAGTCGCGGTGCGAGCACGGCCGCGGCGCCGAGCAGGTCGAGGGTGACGGCGACGCTGCTGGCGTAGGCGCCGGGTAGGATCAGGACGGTGAAATCGTGCATGGCCGGAAACGCCCGAAACATGTCCAAGCGGACACTCGAAGTCTAGCGCGTGGCGGGTTGCAATGCGGTCGAGCCGATGCCGCGCCGCGTAGGCAGCGCCCGACCAGAGGACACCCACGAATGCCGTCTGCCCCGATCAACCGCACCGATCTCGGCCAGTCCGATCCGCTCGACGACTTCGAGCCGCGCACGATTACCCTCGACGGCGTCGGCAAGCGCGTGCACGTCGCCGGCATCGGGCCGGCGGTCATCGTCATGACCGAGATGCCGGGCATCAGCCCGCAGGTGGCGCGCTTCGCCCGCTGGGTCCGGGACGCGGGGTTCACCGTCTACATGCCTTCGCTGTTCGGCCGAGATGGCGCCGTGCCCGGTGTCGAGGAGAGCAAGGCGATCTTCCAGCGCGCTTGCGTCAGCGCCGAGTTTCGCGCCTTCGCCGGCCAGGGTTCGAGCCCGGTCACGCAATGGCTGCGCGCGCTGGCGCGCTTCGCGCACGGCGAATGCGGCGGCCCCGGCGTCGGCGCGATCGGCATGTGCTTCACCGGCAACTTCGCCCTGACCATGATGCTCGAACCTTCGATGTTGGCGCCGGTGTTGGCGCAGCCTTCGCTGCCGCTGGACGACCCGGCCGGGCTGGAGATCGCGCCCGAGCAACTCGCCGCGGTGCGGCAACGCCTGGAACGCGAGAACCTGACGGTCATGGCCTATCGCTTCGACGGCGACCGTTTCTGCAAGGCGCAGCGCTTCGCTGCTTACGCCGAGGCGCTCGGCGAGCGTTTCGTCGCGCGGGTGCTGCCCGACAGTGCGGCCAATCGCGAGGGCCTGGCGCCGTTCTTCGAGCACGTGGTCGCCAGCCCGCACAGCGTGGTGACGGCGCATCTGATCGACGAAGCCGGTCAGCCGACCATCGCCGCGCGCGACGAGATCCTGGCGTTCTTCGCCCGGCGTCTTGCCAGGACAGAGTCGCGCGATTGAATCGATGCCGGTAACCGCCGCCTGCCGGAACCCCGATGCAGGCGGCCGCCGAATCGCGCGGCGTGCGCGATGGCTCAGCGAACGAGCGGCCTCAGCGCCAGCACACCAGCGGATAGCGCTGGCCGTTCCAGGTCGTCCAACCCTTGGACCGATTGTCCGTCGGCGTGGGCAGGTACCAGCGGTTGCCGTCGGCATGGTTGAAGTACAGGCCGCCGTTTTTGCCGCGGCGCGCATTGTTCAGCGCCACCCAGGCCGAGCCGTTGTCGGAGAACCTACCCTTCCAGCGGGCGCCGAAGGTGTGAGTGCAGACCTCGTCGTCGTCGCAGGTCGTTTGACTGTCATTGACGGCGCTCCATTTCATCTTGGCAGGGCGGCCATCGATGGTGCAGTTCCAGTTGCCGTCCCACCAGCCGGAGACTTGGCTGGCGGCGACCGGGCTGCAGCCCTCGGCCGCAGCGGCGATGGCGAGGGCGATCCAAAGTGCGGTGTTCAACGCGGTGTTCATGGTCGGCTACTCCTGTGGCCTTGAGTCCAGTTACGACCAAGCCAACGACAGGTGTCGGCCGGACAGGCCAACAGGGAGCGCGTCAGAAATGCAACGCAGACATGAATCGGCGGGCGCTGCAGTGGCTTGGCGCAGGCGTATGGACGTATCGACGCGCGGCTTGCGTTATACGGCCGCGGCGGCAGCGGGTCGCGTCATCCGCGCTTGTTCGGTGAGCTGGCAGGCTTCGCCTTTGTCCTCGCCGTGGGCATGGCCGCTTGGATGGAGTCGCGGAATCGCGGTGCCTGTTCGCCAAGATAGCTCCACAATCGGTTCGCGACCGGGCCGTGCGCGCGGTCGCTGCGCCGCGCCGCCACCAGGTCCTCGACGCTGCCGGGCAGGTAGCGGCCAGCGATCGAATGCAGCCGCCCCTCGCGCAATTCCTGTTCGATCAGGAACCGCGGCATGTGGCCCCAGCCCATGCCCTGCAGGATGATGTCCTTCTTCATGAGCTGATCGGCGACGGTGCATTGATGCGCGCCTTCGATCATGAAGTAGTCGCGTGGCGGCGAGTGACGCGCGCTGTCGCGCATGACGCATTGGGTAAAGTCGCGCATCCGTTCGGGCTTGATCGCGCGCGAGATCGGGAACGGCAGGAAACCCGCGGCGACCACCGGCACGAACGGCACCGGGCACAGATCCATCCACTCGATGCGCGGATCGCGCTTGTCGACGCGATGCAGGATCAAGTCGGCGTCGCCGTCGAACAAACGCTCGGTAGGCCCGCTGACCGCCTCGAAATGCAGATGCAGGCGGGTGCCCGGGCGGGCGGCGAAGAAGCGGCTCAACAGGGCCAGCATCTGCGGCCGCGGGCAGAGGTCGCCGATCACCACGCGCAGTTCGCTTTCCTCGCCCATGGCCAGTTGCGCGGCATGAGTACGCAATTCCTCCATCTCGCGCAGCAAGGCCTGGGCGCGGCGATGGAAGGACTGGCCGGCGTCGGTCGGGCGCACCCGGTAGCCGCTGCGGTCGAGCAGGTCGAAACCGAGCTGGCGCTCCAGCTTGGCGACCGCGGCGAACACCGCCGGATGCGAGCGATGCAAGGTCGCGGCCGCGGCCTGGAAGCCGCCGGCGCGGACTACGGCGTCGAAGCATTGCAGGTCGTGCAGGGTGAAGGCGCTCATGTCGGATATGACTACAAAGAATGTACGAGCTTTGTAATATCCGCCGGGATCGGCCGCAACTAGGATTTGCTCCGCGGCGTCTGCCGTTGCAGGAGCGACACCGGGCTGAACGACTGCCCGCGAAGCTCACAAGCGGCCTATCCGAACGGAGCATCGCCATGAACGACCTGTCTTACCTCAACGCCAGCGACGGCGTGCGCATCGCCTACCGCCTCGACGGCGCGGCCGAGCGCCCGGTGCTCGTGCTGTCCAACTCGATCGGCACCGATCTGCATATGTGGGATGCGCAAGTGCCGGAACTCGCGCGGCATTTCCGCGTGCTGCGTTATGACACACGCGGCCACGGCGCGTCCGGCGTGCCCGCGGGCGAGTACTCGCTCGAACGCCTGGGCCGCGACGTGATCGACCTGCTCGACGCCCTGCGCATAGAACGCGCGCATTTTCTCGGCCTGTCGCTCGGCGGCATGATCGGGCAGTGGCTCGGCGTGCATGCCGGCGAGCGCATCGACCGTTTGATTCTGAGCAATACCTCGGCCTATCTGGGGCCGGCCGGGCAATGGGCGGAGCGGATCGCCGCAGTGCTGGGCGTCGAGGACATGGCCGACACCGCCGAGATGTTTCTCGGCAACTGGTTCCCGGCGGCGCTGCGCGAGGCGAACGGGCCGGCGATCCAGGCCTTCCGCGGCATGTTGCTCGCCACCGATCCGCGCGGCCTGGCCGGCAATTACGCGGCGGTGCGCGATCTGGATATGCGCCCGACGCTCGAGCGGGTGGCGCGCCCGACCCTGGTGATCGCCGGCCGCTACGACACGGTGACCCTGGCCAGCCACGGCGAGGCCATCGCCGCGAGCGTGCCCGGCGCGAGCCTGCTGGTGCTGCCGGCGGTGCATCTGTCGAACGTCGAATGCCCGGCCGAGTTCATGAGCGCGGTGCTCGGTTTCCTGCTCCAGCGCTGACTAGTCGGTGCGCTCCAGCGCCGGCACCTGCAGCTTGCCGGCCAGCAGATCCATGCCGCGTTTGCCGGGGGCCATGGCGATGCCCGAGGCGACCAGCAGGAAGCGTTCGAGCTCGAAGGACACCCAACTGACCACGCAGAAGTCATCGCCCTGGCGATGGTTGATCGCGTGGTAGAGGTGGATACCCTTGTGCTGCAGCAGGGTCACCATCTCGCGCAGCAGCGCCTTGGGCGTCTGGACCTCGCGCGTCGGATGCGACCATTCGACCGTTTCGAGCCGCTCGGCCGATACCTGGAAGTAAGCGCAGTCCCTGAGCTTCGGGTACTCGGCCAGCGCCTCCAGGGCGAGGCGGCTGTACTCGTGCATGCTCGGCAACTGCTCGCGGATGCCGACGCATTGCACCAGTTCGGTCAATGCGCGGATGGCAGCATGGGCGGCGTACAAGGACGCACCGAAGCCGCTCGGGTACACCACTTCGTCGTCGAGAATCCGGTCGGTGGTGGCGATGAAGGCGGGGAAACCGAGGTCGCTGGTCACCTCGATCAGGACGATGCCGCGCCCGAGCTGAGCGCTGGCGGCCTGGTGGATCGCGGCGACCTGCGGCGGCAGCGACCGCGGATCGATCACGCTGCCGAGGCTGGCCGGCTCGCCGAGGTAGTGCGCGACCAGGAACAAGGACCAGGAATCGCGCTCGACCAATTCGCCGATCGCGTGCACCGCGGCTTCTTCGACGCTGGCGCCGATCGCGATGCCGCTGTTGGAGCCATAGCGGATGACGCTGGAGTAGTCGAAGTCGTCCTCGGCCGGAAGTTGGTCCAGGTAGTTCGGAAACGTCAGAAACAAGGGAACCGGCACGTCGGCGGCGTCGCCGAAGAAGGGGCGATAGGTTCGGCACGCCAGACGCTGCTGCGGGTTCTGCGCGAACGCCGACAGGAACGGCAGCCCGGCATAGCGCGGGTCGCGGAACAGATCGATCGAGCGTACGAAATCGATGCGTTCTCCGGCAGGCGGTGCGTTGGTGTACAGATGCTCGACCGCTTCGTAGATGGCGCCGACCCGGGCCGCCTCGCCGTCGCCCTTGCCGAAGCCGCTGGCGATGACCTCGTCGTCGCCGTCGTGCAGGGTGCAGACGGTGGACTGCAAGCGCTCGCCGTGCGTCTGGGTGCGTATACGCCAGCCCTGCTCGCTTACGAATCTGCGGATGACGCGTTCGGCGTCGGCCAGCGATCGCTCTCGCTCCAGCGGAATCATGCAGTCGCTCCTTGCGGGGGGCCGGAACGAAGCGGCACGAACCTGGGTTCGTGCCGCCCGTTCGCTCGGGATGGAAGCCGGGCTTACTTCGCCAGCTTGTCCAGGATGGCTTTCTCTTCCGGCGTCGGCGCCGGTTTGACGTCCTGGTTCTGCTCGATCTTGTTGGCGAGGAGCAGGTGCGGGACGGACTTGACGATGGTCGTGCCGATGAGCTTCTTCATACGGTCCCTTTGAGGTGGTGTCGTTGCAGGTTGGTGCGACGCGCCGAGTCGTTCGACGATGGCGGTCCCCGCGAATCCGCCCGCTTGCGGGCCGGCGATACGCAAGGTCCTAGGCAAGGTCCAGGGTCGGCGCCGAATCGCTTATGGCGGTTGATGGCTCGTCGCGGCTCGCGGCAGGCCGCCGGCGCACCGGAGTCGGCCGCGCGATGCGGCCCGGTTACTTCGCCAGCTTCTCCAGGAGTTCTTTCTCCTGCGGCGTCAGCACCGGCGTGATGCCCTGGGCCGTGATCGCCTTGGTGGCATCGATCAAGACCGGACGCGACTTGATGATGAATATCTCGATCGTCTTCTTCATAACAATCCCTCGTTGTGATGTGACTTGCGGAAGTTCCATGCAGCAAGCCGGGGCGCTCGACGCTAGCGACCGAGCCCGGCGGCCCGCGCGCCAGCTATACGGGGCGGCTGGGAGCACGGTCAATCTCGGTTCGGGCGCCGATCTCATCGGTTGTGAAACTTCGGACCCAGTTTCGGAAACGCCTGGGCCAAGGCCGGCGCTGTACCGGCCGAGGGCCGGATGTCGGGATGGCTGAATGGGCGGGCCGGAGACGAAGGCGGCCGGCCCGGATCGGCGACTCCGGGCATTGCTTGCCCGTTCGCGATCGGGCGCGAATTCGCCGCGCATCTTGCGCTTGCGTCGATGAGTCTTCTATCCGCACGCATCGCGGGGCCGATGCCATGGCTTAGCAGGTCGATGCGTGACGCTGTCGCTCCGGCTGCATTGCGCAGCCGTTGGCGGACCCGAGTGGGTTGGAGTCGCCTCGCGTGCCGGCGACACGCGAGGCGAGTCGGGCGTGCTCAGAACGCCGGCAACACCGCGCCACGGTACTTCTTCTCGATGAAGCTCTTGACCTCGGGGCCGGTCAGCGCCGCAGCGAGCTTCTTGACCCGCGGGTCGTCGCGATTGTCCGGACGGCCGACCAGGAAGTTGACGTAGGGCGAGTCGCGGCCTTCGATGGCCAGCGCGTCCTTGGTCGGGTCGAGGCCGGCGTCGAGCGCGTAGTTGGTGTTGATCAACGCCAGGTCGACCTGGTCGAGGATGCGCGGCAGCATCGCCGCATCGAGTTCGCGGAACTTGAGCTGCTTGGGGTTGGCGGTGATGTCGCGCAGGGTCGCCAGCGCATCGTTCGGGTCGCGCAGCTGGATTACCCCGGACTTGTGCAGCAGGATCAGGGCGCGGCTGTTGTTGCTCGGGTCGTTGGGGATGACCACGTCGGCGCCCTGCGGCAGCGCGTCGAGCGACTTGAACTTGCGCGAGTAGGCGCCGAAGGGCTCGATGTGCACGCCGACGATGGTGGTCAGCTTCGTGCCGCGGCTGCGGTTGTAGGAATCGAGATAGGGCTCGGTCTCGAAATAGCTGACGTCGAGCAGCTTCTGCGCCACCTGGTCGTTGGGCTGCACGTAGTCGTTGAACACGCGCACCTCGAGTTCGACGCCCTGCTTGGCCAACAGTGGCTTCACCACTTCGAGGATTTCCGCGTGCGGCACCGCGGTGGCGGCGACGGTGAGCTTTTGCGACGCCGGGTCGTTGCCGCCGCCGCAACCGCTCAGGCCTGCGGCGGTCAGGGCCAGGATGGCCATCAGCTTTTTCATCTTGCGTCCTCGATCGATTCGATAGCTTGGAGCGGCCGCTCAGCGTCGGCTGAAGCGCGCCACGAGTTTGTCGCCGAGCGTCTGCAGCGCCTGCACCAGCAGCAGCAACAGCAGCACCGTCACCACCGCCACGTCGGTATGCGAGCGCAGATAGCCGTCGCGGTAGGCGAGGTCGCCGAGGCCGCCGGAACCGATCGCGCCGCCCATGGCGGTATAGCCGATCAGGGCGACGGTGGTCACCGTGGCGCCGGCGATGAGCCCGGGCAGCGCTTCGGGCAGCAGCGCGCGCAACACGATCTGCCGCGTCGTTGCGCCCATCGCCTGGCAGGCCTCGATGATGCCGCGGTCGACTTCGCGCAGCGAGGTTTCCACCAATCGCGCGTAGAACGGCGCCGCGCCGACCACCAGCGGCAGGATCGCGCCGCGCACGCCGAGCGAGGTGCCCATCGCCGCGAGGGTCAGCGGAATCATCACGATCATCAGGATGATGAAAGGCACCGAGCGCAGGATGTTGATGACCAGCGACAGCACGCCGTACAGGCGCGGCTGCGCGCGCAGCTGGCGCGGGCCGGTCAGGAACAGGGCGATGCCGAGCGGCAGGCCGATCAGCAGGGTCAGCGGCAGGGCGCCGGCGAGCATCAGCAAGGTGTCGAGCGTGGCCTGGCCGATCTCGGCCCACTTGCCGGCGTCGAGGTGTTGCAACCAACCGGGGTTCGGGCTCATCGCGCGATCTCCTCGACGTGCACACCGGCCGCGCCGAGCGCGGCGATGGCGGCATGGCTGTCGCCGCCGACCAGGGCGATGGTGAGCTGGCCGTACGGCGTGTCCTTGATGCGGTCGATGCGGCCGGCGAGGATGTTGTAGTCGACCCCGGTCTCGCGCGCGACCCGGCCGAGCAGGGGTTCGTAGGTGTGCTCGCCGATGAAGGTCAGGCGCAGCAAACGCCCGGACACGGCGGCGAAATCGCGATGCAGGCCGCCTTCGTCGACATGCTCGGCCTCGGAGACGAAGCGGCGCGTGGTCGGATGGCGCGGGTGCAGGAATACGTCGGCGACCGGGCCGCTTTCGACCAGACGGCCGGCGTCGAGCACGGCGACGCGGTCGCAGACGCGGCGGATCACTTCCATCTCGTGGGTGATCAGGACGATGGTCAGGCCGAGTTCGCGGTTGATCTCGGCCAGCAACGCCAGCACCGAGGCGGTGGTTTGCGGGTCGAGCGCGCTGGTGGCTTCGTCGCAGAGCAGGATGCGCGGGCGGCAGGCGAGGGCGCGGGCGATGCCGACGCGCTGTTTCTGCCCGCCCGACAGCTGCGCCGGGTACTTGTCGGCGTGCGCGCTCAGGCCGACGCGGGCGAGCAACTCGGCGACGCGGGCGGCGATCTCGGCGCGCGGGGTGCCGGCCAGTTCCAACGGAAAGGCGACGTTGGCCGCTACCGTGCGCGAGGACAGCAGGTTGAAGTGCTGGAAGATCATGCCGATGCGTTGGCGCAGGGCACGCAGGCCGGCGCCGTCGAGCGCGCTGGCGTCTTCGCCGTCGACCAGCACGCGGCCGCCGCTGGGGCGCTCGAGGCCGTTGATCAGCCGGATCAGGGTCGATTTGCCGGCGCCGGAGTGGCCGATGATGCCGAACACCTCGCCTTCGACGATGTCGAGATCGAGCGGCAGCAAGGCCGGCACCTCGTGACCGCCGACGCGGAACGATTTATGGACCTGCTGGAATTGGATCATGGACCGTCGTGGGCGTGGCTGTGCGGGAGAGGCGAGGCCGTGCGGCGCGGCACGGCGCCACTCCGAAGCCGGGCGTCGGACCGCCACACTATCACCCGGCAAACCGTGAGGCGGTCGGCATTGTAAGGCGGCCGCGAGGGCGCGACCCGCCGTTGCGGTTATGTGCTTATGCCACCGAGTCGAGAACCGACGGCGAATCCGGCTGTGACAGCGTCTGTGATTGCGGACGGCGCAGGTCAAAATGTGACGTGATAAGCGGTTTTGACGCCTCCGCCGACTAGTGTGCTTTGTGTCGCTGAGCACGCCGTTGGTGGCTCTCGCGCGTCTGCGCCGTTGGCACGATTCGTGTGCATTCCCTCATGCAGGTATCGGCATGGCAGGAGCCAACGGCATGAGTGGCAAATCGGACAAGCAAACTCCGCAAGACGATCACGGGCGTGCGCCGTCGGCCTCGCTGGTGGCCGCCTTGACGGTTGCGTCGATCTTGGCCGTGATCGCCGCCCTCATCGCCAGCCTCGCCCGGGCCTAGCGCAAGCCAGCCCAAAGCCAGCGAGAACCAGCGCAAAACTGGCGCGCACCTGCATCCGTCTTCCGTCATTGAGGTTCCCTATGCGTCTGACCCCGCCCAGCTTTCCCATCTTCTTCATTGCCCTGCTGGCCGGCGGCGCCGGCATCGCCGCGCGTCTGGGCTATCTGCCGTTCCTCGCGGGCTTCGCGTTCTGGCTGGCGGCGTTGGGCTTCGTCCTGCTGCTGATCGGGTCTTTGTTCCGCAGTCTTTGATCGACTCGAGGACAGGGGCGGCAAGCCGCTCCTGTCCTTGAATGCCTTCGCTGGCATCGCGCCACTGGCTCCAGCGAAATCGCGGGAACTGGCGCCGTCGTCATCGGCGCGCATGCGTACCGTATCCGGCACCGGCCAATCGGCCTCCAGTGCTGCGATGGGAATTCGTCATGTCTTTGTCCACGGCTTTCATGCGGCGGTCGATCGCCGCGAGCTTGCTCTTCGCCGCTGCGTTCCTGCCGGCCCATGCCGACATCCGCACCCCGCTGACCCCGGAAAACAGCGTCGTGCTGATGGTCGACTACCAGCCGCAGTTCGTGTTCTCGGTGCAGTCGATCGAGGTCGGCAAGCTGATCAACAACGCCGAGGGCTTGAGCAAGGCGGCCAAGGCCTTCGAAGTGCCGACCCTGTACGCGACGATCAGCGCCGAGAAATTCGGCGGCCCGTTCTTCAAGCAACTGACCCAGGCGCGTCCGGAGCTGGTGCCCTACGACCGCACCGCGATCGACCCCTGGCAGGACCCGCGCATCCGCGAGGCCGTGCGCAAGACCGGCCGCAAGAAGCTGCTGGTCAGCGGTTTGTGGACCGACAGCTGCGTGACCTTGCCGGTGTTGTCGGCGCTGCGCGACGGCTACGAGGTCTACGTGGTCGTCGACGCCAGCGGCGATGTCTCGCACGAATCGCACGACATGGCGGTGCAGCGCATGATCCAGGCCGGCGCGGTGCCGGTGACCTGGCTGGCGGTGATGCTGGAATGGCAGGGCGACTGGAGCAAGGGCGCCACCGGCGCGCAGGTGCAGAAGATCGCCCAGCAACACGGCGGCGCCTGGGGTCAGGGGATCGATTATTTCCAGAGCATGATCGCGCCGAAGCCCTGAGCGGGTGATGCGGGCCTGGCGTCGCGCGACGGCGCCTAGGCCTTGGACGGTACCGCCGAACTGCTCTTGCTGAAACGGGGCAGTGAGTCGGCGGTATCGAACCAAGGCAACTGCGAACGGGTCCAGACGTGGTCGTCGACGCCTACCCGTTCCGGCTCGTCGAGGCTGCCGATGCAGACTTGCACGCGATCGGCCAACACGCTTTCGCGCATGCCGAGGGTGCTGCCGCAGTTCGCGCAGAAGCCGCGTTCGGCGTATTCGGAAGAGCGATACCAGGTTGGCGGCGAAGCGAGCCAGGCGAAGGCCTCGGCCGGAAAATGCACGAAAGCGAGCGCCGGCGCGCCGGAATGGCGGCGGCACAGGCCGCAGTGGCAGATCACCCCGCGCAACGGCGCGGCGGTCGCGCGATAGCGGATCGCGCCGCACAGGCAGCCGCCTTCGAAGTGGGTGTCGTTCATCGTTTGTCGTCTCCTCGCGGGGCGGGCCGACGCAGGCCGGGTCGATCCGCGTCGTCACCGTACGCCAGAATGCGCCGTCGGCATCGACTGCGCTAGGCTGGCGGTCCCGTTGCCGCGCGTTGGATGCTCATGCCGAAACGCTCGTCCCCGGCCGACACAGGCAACGGCCCTGGTGCGGACCTGCGCGGTATCGGCCGCCTGACCATCGACGCAATCACCGGGGTGGTCGACCTGGTCGAATCCGTCCACGCCACCATCGTCGCTTTGCCGGGCCCGTTCGGCGCGCCGGTGCGCGATCCGACCCGTGGCATCAGCGGATTGGTTTATCGCAGCGTGCGGGGCATCGCCCGTTTCGTCGGCGACGGCCTCGATCTGGCGCTCGCGCAGTTCGCGCCGCTGCTGGACCGGATCGACTCGCTACCGCAGCGCGACGGCGTGATCTCCGCGCTCAACGGCGTGCTCGGCGATCATCTGGCCGCGACCGCCAACCCGCTGGCGATCCGCATGCGTGTGCGCTGCGACGGCACGCCCTTGCGGCTGGGGCGCAAGGCCTTGGCCGCAGCCTGTCCGCAGGCCACCGGAAAACTGTTGGTGATGGTGCACGGCCTGTGCATGAACGACCTGCAATGGCGTTGGAACGGCCACGACCATGCCGCGGCATTGGCGCGCGATGCCGGTTGGACGCCGGTCTATCTGCATTACAACAGCGGCCGCCACATCTCCAGCAACGGCCGCGAGTTCGCTGCGCGCCTGGAGCGCCTGTTGCGCGAGTGGCCGGTGCCGGTGGAGCGCTTGTCCATCGTCGGCCACAGCATGGGCGGCCTGGTCGCGCGCAGCGCCTGCCATGCCGCCGCCGGCGCCGGGCTGCGCTGGCCGGAGCGGCTCGACAGCCTGATTTTTCTCGGCACGCCGCATCACGGTGCGCCGCTCGAACGCGCCGGCAGTTGGTTCGACATGCTGATCGGACGCAGCCCCTACACCGCGCCGTTCGCACGGCTCGGCAAGATCCGCAGCGCCGGCATCCAGGACCTGCGCCACGGCAACCTGCTCGACGCGGATTGGGGCAAGCCCAGGCACGAGGGCGACGGACGCCGCGATGCGCGCACGCCGGTGCCGCTACCCGCGCACGTGCGCAGTTACGCGGTGGCGGTTTCGACCGACAAGAACGCTGCGGCGAAGGACGCGGGCATCGACAGGCTCAGCGGCGACGGCCTGGTGCCGGTCGCCAGCGCGCTGGGGCATCATCCCGACCCGGCCTTCGACCTGCGCATTCCCAAGTCGCGGCAATGGGTCGGCCATGGCCTGCATCATCTCGACCTGCTCGGCGACCCGCAGGTCTACGAGCGCATCCGGCGCTGGCTGGAGTGAGGCGGTCGAGGCCGGAGCGGGGCAGACGAATCCATCATCGGGCCGGCAGCGGCCGCCGGAGGTTGCAGTGGTAGACATATCGCGGGAAACGATCGAACAGACCAACACGCGCTTGCTGGTCGTGACCAAGCAGGCGCGTCTGCAGGTCTACCCGGGCACCTACGCTTTTTTAGAGTTCCCATTGGCCGACTTCCCGGGCGCGGTGCGTGCCGATGCCTTGGCCCTGGTGCGCGACGATGAAGTCTGGAGTCAGCTGGTGCCCTGCACAGACCCCGCCGAGGATCTGTTCGCCTTGTTCCGCTTTCATTTTCCGAGCCGCGTCGACAACAGCGGTTTCGTCGGCTGGCTGGCTTCGCGGCTCAAGCGCAAATTCGGCACCGGCGTGTTCGTGACCTGCGGGCAGAACCGCCGCGACGGCGGCATCTTCGATTACTGGGGTGTGCCGGTGGCGGTCGCGGCGGAGATCGCGGCCGAACTCGATGCCCTGGTGTCGCCGGAGAAGATGGCCCTGGCGCCGTGACGGCGACGGCCGCGGACGTCATCGCCCGGGCCGCCCCGACATGCTGCCGACGGCAGCCGCCCGATCGCGTGCCTGTGGCCGCGGCTGCGGTTGGCTATGCTGTCGGCCCACATAACGCTTCAGGATCGTCATGGCACAAGGTCGTGCAAGTTTTCTCAAAATCCTTCCGCTGATCATCGTCGGCGCCATCGTCGGCCGGGTTATGGCTTCGATGGCGAGCGGCTCGAACTTCTTCAATTGGCTGATCGGACTGCTGGTCCTCGGCTTCGTGGTCTATCTGATCTGGTTGTTCGCGTTCAAGAACCAGGCCACCCGCAAGGCGACGCCGGCGGAAACCGCGGCGGCACTGAATTTCCAGCCCGAGCCCGGCAAGGGCGTGATCTACCTCTACCGCAAGCAGTTCGTCGCGGTGTTGGTTGGCATGGACGTGGTGCTCGACGGCCAGCCGATCGGCCAGACCCGCGGTTACTGCTTCTATCGACTGGTGCTCGAGCCGGGCCAGCACGTGCTCAGCGGCGACGGCAAATGCAAGGAACCGCTGAGCTTCGAGGTAGCGGCCGGCGAGGTGGCCTACATCGAGAAGGAAATCCTCATGGGTGCGTTCAAGGGCGGCTATCACTACCGCCGCAACGCCGACGTGGCGGCGGCGCAGACCGCGATCCGCAGCTGCAAGCTGCTGTTGCCCAAGGGCTGATCTGTCGTCCGCGATCCGGCGATTCGCACGGATCGGACGGCGCAGCGATCAAGCCGGCGCCGCCGCGGACACCGCAGCGGCGCCGGTTCCGTATCCGGTTCCGAATCCGGTTCCGTATCCGAATCCGTATCCGTATCCGTATCCGTATCCGTCAGTCTTGGCTGGCCTGCGACTCGCCTAGGTGGCGGCCCAGGAAGCTGCGGATGCGCAGGGCGATCGGCTGCGCGTCTTCTTCGAGGGCGAAATGCCCGGTATCGAACAGATGCACCTCGGCCTTCGGCAAGTCGCGCTGGTAGGCGTGGGCGCCGGCGCAGAGGAAGATCGGATCGTTCTTGCCCCACAGCACCAGCATCGGCGGCTGACGCTCGCGGAAATAGGCCTGCCATTGCGGGTACTTGCCGGGATTGGAGCCGTAGTCGTAGAGCAGACGCAGCTGTATGTCCTGCACGCCCGGCCGGTCGAGCAAGGCCTGGTCGAGCAGCCAGTTCTCCGGTGCGATCGCCGACGGGTCGCGCACGCCTTCGAGGTAATGCCATTTCGTCGAGGCCAGGCTCAGCAGTTTTTCCGCGAGCAAGTTCGAGCGCTGTGGGGTGGGCTCCTTCCAATAAGCGCGCAACGGATCCCACAACGTACCCATGCCTTCGTCATAGGCATTGCCGTTCTGCACGATCAGCGTCTGGATACGTTCCGGATGCTCGACGGCTAGGCGAAAGCCGACCGGCGCGCCGTAGTCGAAGAGGTAGAGGCTGTAGCGCTGGATCTTGAGTGCCTGCAGCAAGCGGTCGACGCTCTGCGCCAGCCGATCGAAGCTGTAGTCGTACTCGGCCGGCGAGGGCGTGGCGCTGGCGCCGAAGCCGGGGTAGTCCGGCGCGATGACCCGATAGCGGTCGGCGAGCAGCGGCATCAGCTCGCGGAACATGTGCGAGGAACTCGGCAGGCCGTGCAGCAGCACGATGACCGGTGCGTCCTTGGGGCCGGCCTCGCGATAGAACAGTTCGGTGCCGTCGACGGCGATATGGTGATGGGTGGTCATTGGACGCTCGGCGATGGGCGGCAGAGTCTCCGCAATGGCGGAAGCCTCGGCCGAGAGGGGGAGGAACGAAAGTGCGGCGCCCGCGAGGGCGGCGCTCAGCAGGGCGACAGACAATCGAAGCATGACGGTTCTCGGTAGAGTGGGGGAGATCGTTGCGATCGCAAGGACCGGCGGATCCAAACGAGGGTGGGGTGCCGCGGCGACGCGCTAGAGATCCAGCGCCAGATGTTCGGAATGCGCCCGCGAGACACAAATGCACATCAAGGAGGCACGCTCTTTTTCGGCGGCGCTGAGGGCGTTGTCGCGATGCTCGGGTACTCCGTCGAGCACCTTGATCGCGCAAGTGCCGCAATTGCCCACCCTGCAGTCCGATGGCGTGCTCACCCCGGCCTGCAACAGCGCATCGAGGATGGTTTGTGTGCCGGCGACGCGGATCCGCCGCTCGGAACGGCGTAACTCGACCTCGATGGCGCGGTCGTCGGGCCGGGCGGCCGCATCGAAACGTTCGATCCGCACCTGGTCGCTCATTCCGAGCGTAGCCGCGGTCGCGTTGAGCTCATCGATCAGGCGTGCGGGGCCGCAGGCATAGACGAGCGTATCCGCTGCCGCAGCCGACAACAGCCGGTGCAGGTCGAGACGCCGCCCTTGATCGGCCGGATACAAAGTGAGCCGTTCGCCGAACTCGGCCTGCAAGGCCTCCAGGAACGGCAGTTCGCGCAGGCCGCGGCCGGCATAGTGGATCTGAAACGGCTGTCCGCGCCGCGCCAGCGTGTGCGCCATGGCCTTGATCGGGGTGATGCCGATGCCGCCGGCGATCAGGACCACGGGGCGCGCGTCTTCGCTCAGCGCGAAATCGTTGCGCGCGGGCTCGCAACGCAGGCGCAGCCCCAGCTCGAATCCCGCGTGCAGGGCTTTCGACGCGCCGCGCCCGGCGTCTTCGCGCAGCACCGCGATCTCGTAGGCATCGCGCCGCGAAGGGTCGGAACTGATCGAGTAATGGCGCAGCTCGGTCTTGCCGTCCAGTTGCACCGGCACGCGCAGATGCGCGCCGGCGGCGACCGCCGGCAAGGCATCGCCTTGCGGATGGCGCAGTTCGTAGGCCCGCACCCGTGCGGTGAGTTGCCTGACGCCGGCGACGACCAGTTCCAGCGGGCCCTCGCCCCAGACCGCGGCCTCGGCGGCGCGCGGTTTTTCCTCCGGCGGCGGCGCCGGCCGTGTCGGCGCGATGCGTTCGATCTCGGCCTCGGTGTAGCGCGGGGTGATGTGTTGCGGGCAATTCCAGTCGCAGGCTTCGACCTCGATGACGATGCCGCGTTCGACCCGGGCGCGGTATGCGGGCACTTCCAGCCGTGCGATCAGGGCGGCGTCGCTGCTTTCGTCGACGATGCGCGCGCGGCCCCAGATCTTGAGCCGGCGCCGATTCGGGTAGTCCATCAGGATCAGCGAAATGCGGCCGTCGGCGGCGAGGTTGCCGACGCTGAGGTATTGGCGGTTGCCGCGGAAATCGGCGAAGCCGATCGTCTTGGCATCGAGCACCTTGAGGAAGCCCGCCGGGCCGCCGCGATGCTGAACATAGGGCCAGCCGGTTTCGGACACGGTCGCCTGATAGAAGCTGTCGCGTTCGGCGATGAATTCGGCCTCGCGCTCGCCGATCGAGTCGCGCGCATCCTCGGCCAGCTCGAAGGCGCGATTGGCCTCGCGGCTGCCGTGGCGTTGCTGCGCGTCTTTGACGCTGGGGGTGAAGGTTATATCGGCGAATGCGCGGCTCATGGCGTGCTCCAGCCGGCGGCGACGCTACGCCGCCGGCCCTGGTTCTGGTGATCGTGGTGGCGCGCGGCCTGGGGGCCGCCGCTCAGGCGGCCAAGGCTACCTTGGGGAAGTCGATTTCGACCCGGCTGGCCTTGCCGAGGATGTTGGTCAGCAGGTTCATGCCGACGTGGGTGATGATCTCGACGATGTCGGCATCGCTGAAGCCGGCCTCGCGCACTTCGACGATCTCGGCGCTGGTGACTTCGCCCTGGTGCTCCACCAGCGAGCGGGCGAACTTCACCGCGATCGCGGCCTTGGCGTCCTGGCTGCCGCCGGCGCGGTTGGCGGCGATCTCGTCGCCGTTCAAACCGGCGTTGCGGCCCAGGGCGGTGTGGGCGGACAGGCAGTACTCGCAGGCGTTCTGCTGGGCCAGGGCCAGGGCGATGCGTTCGCGGGTCTGGAGGTCGAGGCTGCCCTCCTTGGCGATGCCGTGCAGGCCGAGGAAGGCGCGCAGGGCGGCCGGCGAGTTGGCGAATACCTTGAGGAAATTCGGCACCGTGCCGAGTTCGCGTTGGATGGCGTCCAGCAACTGCTGTTGTTCGGTGTCGGCGGTGTTGCGGTCGATGACGGCGATGCGGCTCATGGGGGTGTCCAGTGTCGATAAGGAAGGGGAGTGATCCGGTCCGGCGAGGCCTGGTATCGGTTGCTGTGGGCTTCGGCGTGGCGACACTGTCCGCCATTTCGCTTGCCATAAGAATCACCGGGTCGCAAAATTCATTATTGCGATTACAGGAATAATCCAGATGGATCGACTGCACCTGATGACGGTGTTCGTCGCGGTCGCCGAAGAGGAAAGCTTCGCCCGCGCCGCCCGCAAGCTGGGCCTGTCGCCGCCGGCGGTGACGCGGGCGATCGCCGGCCTGGAAGAACGGCTTGCGGTGAAGTTGCTCGATCGCACCACCCGCTTCGTCCGCGCCACCGAAGCGGGGCAGCGCTATCTCGACGATGCGCGCCGGATCCTGGCCGAGGTCGACGAAGCCGATGAAGCCGCCGCCGGCATCAACGCCGAACCGCGCGGGCATCTGGCCGTTACCGCGCCGGTCCAATTCGGCAAGTTGTTCGTGCTGCCGATCGTGGTCGAGTACCTGCAGCGCTATCCCGCGACCCAGGTGTCGGCGCTGTTTCTCGATCGCGTGGCCAATCTGATCGAAGAGGGGCTGGACGTCGGCGTGCGCATCGGCGCGCTGCCCGATTCGAGCCTGCAGGCCATCCAGGTGGCGCAGGTGCGCAGGCTTTTGTGCGCATCGCCGGAGTATCTGCGCCGGCAAGGTTTGCCGAAGACTCCCGCCGACCTGGTTCGGCACGACATCATTTCCGCGCTCGGCATCAGCCCGTCCACCGAATGGAAGTTCGGCGACGGCCGCAAGGCTTTATCGGTGCGGATAAAGCCTCGCCTGATCGTTACCACCAACGATGCGGCGATCGAGGCGGCGGTGCGGGGTTTCGGCATCACCCGGCTGCTGTCCTACCAGGTGGCGCCGCACCTCGCTTCCGGGCAATTGAAGATCGTCTTGGGCGAGTACGGGCATTCGTCGCTGCCCGTGCACGTGCTGCATCGCGAAGGGCGTTACGCCTCGCCTAAGGTTCGCACCTTCGTCGACCTGGTGGTCGCGCAACTGCGCGGGAATAGCGCGTTGAATTGAGCTGCGGCTGCGGCGGCCGGCATGCGCAGAAACACCAGAACTTGCGGTTCGCCGGTATTTTGGGCCGGCAGGCCGGCAGGCCGGCAGGCCGGGAGGAGCCAGGAACTACTGCTCGCCTGATTCACGGTGTCGATGCAAACGACGGCGATCGCCCTCCCGTGTCATGCAGAGAATGGAGGCGGCCAGACCCGGTCGGGCCGCCTCTTCGGTCAAGGCGTCGCGAGCGGGATCTGCCAACCCTGTTCGCAGCGTTGCAGGGTCAGGTGATAGTCGGAACCGGCCCCCGCGGCGCGCAGGCACAGGCCCGACGGGACGCCGCGGAATTCGCTGCCGACCCGGTTCCACTGTTGATTGGCGCCGCCGTGGCAGGTGTAGACGTAGATCGGCGTGCCTGCCGTGGTGCCGCCGTTGTAGGCGTCGATGCATAGATTCGAGGCGGTGCGCAGTGTTTTGTCCGCGCCATAGACCCAGGCTTGGTTATCCAGGCCATGACAACTGGCGAGGATGGGCTGGACGCCGCTTTGGTAGGTGTAGGCATCGAGGCATTGATTGCCGGAATGCACGATCGGGCCGCGCGGCGAGTTGCCGATCGCGTGCTGATGCACGCTGCCCGTCGGGGTCTGGTCGATGCGGCCGCTACAGGCCGGGATACTCGTGGTCGTGATGCTGGCCATGGCCGTACCGCCGTTGCCGGACGGCAGCAGAAACTCGGCGCGGCTATAGGGTTGGTTGTAGCAACTCACCGACGGCGAGCTCCATTCGAAGTATTCGACCCAGTTCACCATGCCTTTCGGGGAAATCTGGGTCGCATCGGTAAGCACGCTGCCGAGCTTGAACGAGGTGCCGTCGGTTAGGTCGTTGATGGTGACGCCGAACCAGCCGCCGCCTTCCTGTTCGATATGGAATTGAAAGGTATGATCCTGCTTCCACGCGCGCTTGATGTAACAGCTGTAGCCGGCTCCGAACTCGTCGAAGGGACCGCAGACCGTACCGGGGCTGCCCACTTTCGCGGCGGTCGCCGCCCAGATCGAGAACAGGAAGTAGCCGTCGGTGCCCGACAACCGCTGCATGCCCGTATAGCCGCCGGCGCGGGAGCCGACGAGTCCGAACTGATTGCTCCAGAACACGTTGGAACGAGGGCCGGGGTCGGACTTCACCGTGATGGCGAAATCGACCGAATCCAGCCCAGTGACGATGGGGTCGAACTTGTAGTTCGTATAGCCGCCAGGTGCGGCGGCGGGGACCTGCAAGGGCAGCAATGCCAACAGCAGCAGCGCTCCCCAGCGTTGTAACGGCTTGACGATCTTCATTGCTCTTACTCCGATGCTGTAGCAGTACTCGCGCCGTGGCGTTCGCCGTCCATGCAGGCCGCTCAGGCTGGCGCGTAAGTCATGAGCGGGTCTTTGGTTTGCTTGCGTCGGCATTCGCTCCCAGCGCGGCCGGGCGCGTTCGTGCGGTGTCGCCGGGCATCGCCGATGCGGGGCATCGGCGATGCATCCCGGCCAGACAGCCAGGAGCCGGCCGCTCAGGGCGCGGGCTTGGGAATCTGCCAGTTCTGGTTCGTTTGCGCGGTGCAGGCCTGGATCGTGAGTTGCGTCGCTGCGCCCGCCGAGGTCAGGCACAGGCCGGACAGATCGTTGCGCAGTTGGTTGCCGACCCGATTCCACTGTTGGTTACGGCCGGCATGGCAACTGAAGACGATCACCGGCGAGCCCGGCGCGGTCTGGCCGTTGGCCACATCCAGGCACAGGTTGGAGCGCAGCCGCAGCGTGCGATCGACGCCGTGTACCCAGGCCTGGTTGTCGCCGCCGTGGCAAGCGAAGCTTTGCGCAGGGACGTTGCTGGTCGTCGCGCCGCCTTTGGCATCCAGGCACAGGCCGCCGGTATCGGTCACCGCACCGCGCGGCGAGTTGCCGATGGCGTAGTGATGCACGGTGCCGATCGGCAGCGTGTCGATGCGGCCGTAGCAGCCCGGAACATAGTTGCGCGAGATGCTGGCGACGCGAGGAGAGGCGGTGCCGGTGTTGCCGATCGGCAACAGGAATTCCGCGCGGCTATAGGGTTGGTTGTAGCAGTTCGACTCCGGCCAGTTCCATTCCCAGTATTCGGCCCAGTTGGTCATGTTTTTCGGTGAGATCTGGGTGGCCGCTGTGAGCACGCTGCCGATCTTCACCGAGGCGCCCGTGGTCAGGTCGGTGACGGTGACGCCGAACCAGCCGCCGCCTTCGTGTGCGAGGTGGAACTGGTAGGTGTGGTCGACCTTCCAGTCGTAAACCATGTGGCAGCTGTAGCCGGTGCCGAACTCGTCGAACGGGCCGCAACTGCTGCCCGGGCTGCCGACCCGGCCTGCGGTCGCGCCCCAGATCGAAAGCAGGAGATAGCCGCCGAGTTGGGAGTGGCGTTGCATGCCGGTATAGCCGCCGGGATAGCCGACGAGCCAGAACTGATTGGCCCAGAACACGTTGGCCCGAGGGCCGGGATCGGATTCCACCGTGATGCCGTAATTCATCGAATCGAACCCGGTGATGGCGGGGTCGAACTCGTAGTAGGTGTAGCCACCCGGTGCGGCGGCCATAACCTGGAGGGGTAGCAGTGCCAACAGCAGCAGCGCTCCCCAGCGTCGCAGCGACTTGACGATCTTCATGACTCTTACTCCGAGGCTGTAGCGGTGGCGCCACGATGTTCGCGATCCATGCAGGCCCGCCCAGGCTGGCGCGAAACTCAGGAGCGGGTCGTTCTTCATTGCGGCCGGACTCGCATGCGGGACGGTTGGGGCGCGCTCATGTCGCACCGAGTGCGCTGGCGCTGCGTATGCATTAGGCGAGTGAGGGGGCGGTGTCGGTCTTGATATCGGCGCACCCGATTCGTGCGCGATGCACGAGTCCTTGAGTTGCGTGAATGACTGCGCGCCGCCTACGGCGTCGGTAATGAAAGCGAGCATCGCCTGCTGCACTCCTGTCGCGGAGGGTGTGCTTGCTCGCTCTATGCTCGGAGGTTCGACGAGGGGCCGCAGGAGGGCCCGCTGCCGTATCGGTGGAGCTTGTGGCGATAGCACATGAATCGTTGCGGCGAATGTAGCTAACTTTCTTGAGATTTATTTAGAATTTATTGTTATGTGTTTTTCCGGATGCCCGAGTCATCAAGCTTAAACATGCCGCGGACATCGCAGCGCCGGGGTGCGGCCGTTTTGAAAGCTGGAATCGCAAGTATTTACTGGTGTTTTTTTCGATTTTCCGATGAGCGGCATGGCGTTTCCGATCGAATTCGGAAGCTGGTTATGTGCTGCGAAGTACACACTCTGAAGTGTGGGCGAAGAGCCAGGTGGCCGAATTCCGGCCGTGTAAATAAAAAACATGGTCCGGCGATGGGTGGCTTCGCATCGATGCGCTCGGCGCATCGGATTTGGCCCGGTCTCAGCCGGGCACTCGCCAGCGATGCAAGGCATCGACGAGTTCCTCGTGGCGCGAATGGCGGTAACGCCTCGCCTTGGGGATTTGCTTCCGCGCCGGCCACATAGCGGCGAGCTGCGGGTAAATCCCCTAGCGCAGTTGCAACGCTGCTCAGCCCAACGATGCAGGCGACCGCCCCCCTTTGCAAAGGGAGCGGATTAAAAAGGAGAGGCTTACGAAAAGGCGGGTTGTGTAAGTCCCGTAGGCCGTCGACGGAAGCCCGCGCCTCAGAAGCGTTCGCCGACCGGCAGGTAACGCCATTCGCCGACCGGCATCTTGCTCAACGAGATGCGGCCGATGCGCAGGCGGCGGATCGAGACCACCTCGAACCCGACCTGGCGGCACATGTCGCGCAACTGCCCGGGCTGTACGTCCTTGATCGCGAAGCGCAGGCGGGTTTCGTTCTGCCAGCTGACCTTGCACGGCCGCAGCGCGCGGCCCTGGTAGCTCAGGCCGTGGGCGAGCTTCTGCATGCCGTAGGGCAGCAGGTCGCCGGCCACTTCGACGACGAACTCCTGTTCGATCTGGGCGTAGTCCTCGGTCAGGCGGCGCCAGACGCGGCCGTCCTGGGTCAACACGACCAGCCCGCTGGCGTCGCGGTCGAGCGGGACCAGCGGGGTCAGGCGATGGAAATGGCGCTTGAGCCGGCGCACCTCGGACAGGTCACCGGGCGCATGGCTGGCCGGCGTGACCAGGCTGGCGGCGTCCTTGAGGTCCAGGCCGGCCGGTTTGTGCAACAGCATCGTCGCCGGCTCGATGGGCTCGAGGCGGGCGTCCGCGGCCAGCTCGACGGTCTGGGTCGAGACCAGGGTCTGCGGCTCCTCGACGATTTCGCCATCCACCGACACCCAGCCGCCCTCGATGTATTGCTGGGCGTCCGTGCGCGAACAGGGGACTTGTTCGGCGAGGCGTTTGTCGAGGCGGACGGGATCGGACATGACGGAATTCGATACTGGGGTCGCCAAGTGTAAAGATATACGCCTGTTACGCCGGGATTCCCCCTCAGCCGGCGCCGTTTCCCCCCACAGGACTACATGAAGACTCCACCCGGATTGCAGGCGCTGATCGACGACGGCGTGATCGACGAGGTCATGCGCCCGCTCAAGAGCGGCAAGGAGGCCGCGGTGTACGTGGTGCGTTCCGGCGACGACGTGCGCTGTGCCAAGGTCTACAAGGACATGGCGCAACGCAGCTTCCAGCAGCGCGTGCAGTACCAGGAAGGGCGCAAGGTGCGCGGCAGCCGCGAGGCGCGCGCGATCGGCAAGGCCACCAAGTACGGGCGCAAGCAGCAGGAAACCGCCTGGAAGAACACCGAAGTCGAGGCGCTGTACCAGTTGCGCGATGCCGGCGTGCGCGTGCCCGAACCGTACGGTTATTACCACGGCGTACTGGTGATGGAGCTGGTCACCGACGCCGACGGCCATTCCGCGCCGCGTCTGGGCGAGGTCGAGCTGGCGCCGGAGCAGGCCCGCGGCTTCCACCGCTTCCTGGTGCGGCAGGTGGTCAAGATGCTCTGCGTCGGCCTGATCCACGGCGACTTGTCCGAGTACAACGTCTTGGTTGCCCCGGACGGTCCGGTCATCATCGATTTCCCGCAGGTGGTCAGCGCCGCCGGCAACAACGCCGCGCGCAAGATGCTGTTGCGCGACGTCAACAACCTGACCGCCAGCCTGGGCGCCTGGGCGCCGGAGCTGCTGGACACCTGGTACGCCGAGGAAATGTGGGCCCTGTTCGAAGCCGGCGACTTGCGTCCCGACAGCGAACTGACCGGCGTGTTCGTGCACGACGAGTCCGCGGTCGACCTCGACAGCGTCCGCCACGCCATCAACGATGCGCGCGACGAAGCGCTGATCCGTCAGCAGGGCCGCGAGGCCGCGGCCGAAATGGACTGAGCCGGCGGCGCCGACGGCCAGGGGATCGGCCGACCGGGCTGCGTTCGCTCCCGGTCCGGCGTCCGCCGCATCCGCCCGTCTTTTCGCCGATCGCTTCGCCGCTCATGGCGCGAAGGCCGCCGTTACCGAACCTGCGCGATCCGGAGCCGGGTGTAGATTAGGGCCGCGACACTCTCGGGTCGACGCATAGTGAGACGCCGTTGGCTTTTCACGGCGGTGCGGACCAGGCGAGGTCATAGTCCGAAGGCCGGTTCAAGTCGGTCCGTCCGTTCGCAGCCGTGATGGTGGGCAGGGGCGAAGCGCGTCTCTACACTGGGGCTTCGTCCGCGACAGGCGGTCCTCACAATCACTGCCCAGATAGGTAATGCTTCATGGCATACACGGGGATCGGTCATGAATAACATCACGATTCGGCAGCGAATCATCTTGAGCTTCGCCGTGATCATCGTGGCGATGGTGGTGATGGGCGGCATCGCCCTGCAGCGGCTGCTGCACGTGCAGGCCGAAGAAAGCCGGCTGCGCGCGGACTCCATTCCCGGGCTGTATGCCTCCGGGCAGATGGAAACCGAGTGGCACGCCTACTACACCGCGATCAACGGATTGTCCTCGGCCGACGCGAGCCAGCGCGCCGAAGCGCAGGAGCTCTTGCGCACGCGTCGGACCGCCTTCGAGCAGGCGATCGGCCGTTATCGCGCCACCGTCACCCAGACCGAGGATCGCCGCAATCTCGACGCCCTGGCCGGTTCCAGTGCGTCGCTGTTCGCCCTGCAGCCGGATTTGATCCGGGCCGGCGAGGCCGGTTCGGCGGCCTTGCAGGAGGCGATGCGCACGCGCGCCGAGCCGATCTTCGCCAAGGCGGTCGACACCATCACCCGCATCATCCAGTACAACTACAACGAGTCGGTCGAATCCGGCAACCGCATCGACGCGGCGGTGAAATCGGCCGAGCTCGGCATCGGCCTGACCTTCGTCGGCGCGGTGTTGGCGGCGGTGCTGGCCGGCTTCTTCCTATTGAAGGCGATCACTCTGCCGCTGCACCGGCTGGCGCGCGCTGCCGACGTCATGGCCAAGGGCGACTTCAGCCAGCGCCTGGGGTTCTCGCGCAGCGACGAATTCGGCACCGTGGCGCAGGGCTACGACCGCATGAGCGGCGAGCTGGCGGAACTGGTCGGGCAGATCCAGACCTCCGGCATCCAGGTCAATTCCTCGATCAACGAGATCACCGCGACCTTGCGCGAACAGCAGGCCACCGCCGCGCAGATCGCCGCGACGACCACCGAGATCGGCGCGACCTCGCGCGAAATCGCCGCGACCTCGAAGGAACTGGCGCGGACCATGGGCACGGTGGCCGGCAGCGCCGAGCAGACCGCCTCGCTGGCCGGCGACGGCCAGCACGGCGTGGCGCAGATGGAGGAGACCATGGGCCGGATGATCGACGCGACCGCGGCGATCAGCGCCAAGCTCGCGGTGCTGGCCGAGAAGGCCAGCAACATCAGCCAGGTCGTCACCACCATCACCAAGGTCGCCGACCAGACCAACCTGCTCTCGCTCAACGCCGCCATCGAGGCGGAAAAAGCCGGCGAATACGGCCGCGGTTTCTCGGTGGTGGCGGTGGAAATCCGCCGCCTCGCCGACCAGACCGCGGTGGCGACGCTCGACATCGAACAGATGGTGCGCGAGATCCAGTCGGCGGTGTCGGCCGGCGTGATGGGCATGGACAAGTTCTCCGAAGAAGTCCGCCGCGGCACCAGCGACGTGCAGCAGGTCGGCGGCCAGTTGTCGCAGGTGATCGAACACGTGCAGGCGATGGTGCCGCGCTTCGAGGTGGTGAACGAAGGCGTGCAGGCGCAGGCGGCCGGCGCGGAGCAGATCAACCTGGCCCTGGGCCAGTTGAGCGAGGCCGCGCAACAGACCGTCGACGCCTTGAAGCAGTCCAACCAGGCGATCGACGAACTGCACCAGGTCAGCGCCGGGCTGCGCGACGGGGTTTCCAAGTTCAAGTTGCTGGCGTAAGCGCCGCCGCTTCGGACAGCCAGACGCAGCCGGGAGGACGATGCCGTGCTTTTCCTTGTCTTCCAACTCGACCAGGACCGTTACGCCATCGAAGCGGCGCAGGTCGTGTCGGTGCTGAACCTGGTCAACCCGAAAGCCATTCCGCAGGCGCCCGCGGCGGTGGCCGGCGCCTTCGACTACCGCGGCGAACCGGTGCCGCTGATCGACCTGTGCCAGTTGGCGCTGGGGCGTCCCGCGCGTGCGCTGTTGAGCACGCGGGTGATCGTGGTGAACTACCCGGCCAGCGACGGCGCTACCCGCAAGCTCGGCCTGATCGCCGAGCAAGTGCTGGAAACGGTGCGGCGCGAGGCCGCCGAGTTCGCTCCGGCCGGTGTCGATGCGGCGCAGGCGCCGTATCTGGGGCCGGTCGCCGCCGATGCGCAGGGCCTGATCCAGTGGGTGCGGATCGAGCAGTTGCTGCCCGATTCGGTGCGCGAGCTGTTGTTCCAGGCCTCGGTCGAAAGCGCATGAAGCCGGGCGGCTTCCAGCAATGGCTCAAGGACACCATGGGGCTGGACGCCAGCACCATCGGCCCGACCGTGGTCGAACGCGCGGTCGCCAGCCGCATGGCCGCCTGCGAATGCAAGCAGCTCGGCGAGTACTGGCAGACCTTGCGCGCCTCGCCGCTGGAGCAGCAGGAACTGATCGAAGCGGTGGTGGTGCCGGAGACCTGGTTCTTCCGCGATACCCAGGCCTTCAGCGCCTTGTCGGGCAGCTACGGCCTGGAATGGGCGGCGACCCACCCCGGCGAGCGTCTGCGCCTGCTGAGCCTGCCGTGTTCGACCGGCGAAGAGCCCTACACGATGGCGATGGCCCTGTACGACGCCGGCTTTCCGCTCGAGCGGCTCAGCATCGACGCGGTCGACATCAGCGAGCGCGCGTTGGCGAAGGCGCGGCGCGGGTTGTACGGCAGCAACTCCTTCCGCGGCCGCGAGCTGCAATTCCGCGAGCGCCATTTCGCTGCCGTGGCGGGCGGCTGGCAGTTGCCGGAGACGGTGCGTTCGCGGGTCAACTTCATCCAGGGCAACGTCCTCGATGTCGCTTTCCTGCCGGGCGAGGCGGTGTACGACGCGATTTTCTGCCGCAACCTGCTGATCTATTTCGATGCCGATACCCAGGTGCGCACGGTCGGGATTCTCAAGCGGCTGTTGCGTCCGCAAGGCCTGCTGTTCGTCGGCCCGGCCGAGGCCGGGCTGATCCTGTCGCAGGGTTTCGCCTCGGCGCAGTTGCCGATGGCGTTCGCCTTCCGTCCGCCGCGCGCCGACAGCGGCGGCGGAGTGTCGGCGGCGATGCTGGCGACGACGGCGTCGGCGCTGGCGGGCGCCGCGGCCAAGGCCGCCACGGTGAAAGCCATCGCCAAGCCGCGGCCGCTGG